>JAYRLO010000347.1:0-2201 GCA_041905215.1 Aeromonadaceae bacterium | reverse complement strand
GGCCTGCTCGTCCTGGAACAGGTAGCTGCGGCTGCCCGGGGTGCGGCCATGCGCATCACCAATCGAGCCGACCGAGACACCGAGCAATTTCAGCTTGGCGCTCATGTCGGCGCCGGCAAAGAGGTTGTCGCCGCCGAGCAGGTGGTCGACGGCGACCTGCGCCATCTTGTACCCCGGGGCGACCAGACCGAAGAAGCGGCCATGCCAGGCGGCACATTCGCCGATGGCATAGATCGCCGGATCCGCGGTCAGGCAGTGATCATCGACCAAGATGCCGCCGCGCTCGGCAATGGCCAGATCGCTGTACCGGCCTAGCGTGTCCTGCGGGCGGATGCCGGTAGAGAACACCACCACATCGACCTCCAGCTCGCTGCCGTCGGCAAACTCCAGACGGTGGGCGGCGGTTTTGCCGCCGTGCATATGGATCTCTTTGGTCTGCTTGCTGGTGTGAACCTGCACGCCCATCGACTCGATCTTGCGACGCAGCATCTCGCCGCCGAGGCGATCAAGCTGTTCGGCCATCAGCACCGGGGCGAATTCGACCACATGGGTCTGCAGGCCGAGCGCCTTGAGCGCGCCGGCCGCCTCCAGACCCAGCAGGCCGCCGCCGATCACCACGCCGGACTTGCCCTGCTTGGCGGCGGCGCGAATTGCCTTCAAATCCTCGATGGTGCGGTAGACATAGCACTCATGGTGCTGCGCCCCCTGGATCGGCGGCACCCACGGGTAGGAGCCGGTGGCCAGTACCAGCACGTCATAATCGACGGTAGTGCCCTTGTTGGAGTGCACCTGGCGGGCGGCTCGGTCGATCTGTTTGACCGCTTCGCCGATCAGCACGCGGATGCCGTGCCGTTCATAGAAACCGGGCTTGACCAGCGAGAGCTCCTCACTGGTGTGGTGTGAAAAATAGGAGGAGAGGTGCACGCGGTCATAGGCCAGACGCGGCTCGGCACAGAATACGGTGATGTCGAAGGCGCTGGCATCGGTGCGGTCGCACAACTCTTCCAGATAGCGGTGGCCGACCATACCGTTGCCGATCACCACCAGTCGCTGTTTACGCTTGTCTTGCATTCAAGTCTCCTTTAGACCGGCCGCAGGCCGGTAGTACGACGCCGGGCGGTGAGTGGCCACACCCCCGCTCGGCAGCGAAGGGATTAACCAAGGCTCACTTGCACATCGCTGCGCGCCTTGCTGGAGCAGGCCAGCACATAGCCGTCAGCAATCTGATCCGGGGTCAGCGCCAGCTGGCTGCTGCTCTCGACCTCGCCCTGTTCCACCTTGCATTTGCAGCTACCGCACACCCCGGCACGGCAGGCGCCGATGATCGGCAGCCCTTCACGCTCCAGCGCATCGAGCAGGGTCTCGTCAGCCGAGATCTGGCTGTCGGTACCGAACGCCGGTACGCGCAGGGCAAAGCCGCTGGCGGCGGATTCGTTAGCACTGGCGGGCTCGCCCGTCGTCGTGGTCGACGCGGTGAACTGCTCTTCGGCCAGCGGCACCCCGGCATAGCGCGGTGCGGCCAGCAGCTGGTGTACGGCGTCGAGGTAACCAGCCGGGCCACAGAGCAGGAATTGATAATCGGTGAGCCCGGCGGTGACCGCCGCCAGCCGCTCGCTGTCCAGCCGACCGGGCAGGCAGGGCAGCTGGTTGCTCGGCGATTCCAGCAGCAGGGTCAGGCGGAAATTTGGCTGGGCGGCCAGTGCCAGCAGGGCCGGCAGGGCAATCACATCTCCGGCATGCCGGGCGCTGTGTACGAAATGGATGCGGCAGGGCATGCCGAGATCCTGCAGTGCTTGGCTGATGGAGAGCATCGGCGTGATGCCGCTCCCCGCACTGAGCAGTACCAGATCGGCCGGTAGACGGGCTGGCAGGTGGAACTGGCCTTGTGGTGGCGTGCTGCGCAGCGTCATGCCGGGTTGCAAGCTATCGAGCAGATAATTGGAGACCACACCGCCCGCCACGCGCTTGATGGTCACCGCCAGCTGGTGCGGGCGGGTCGGGGTCGAGCTTAGCGAATAGGCGCGGTGATGCAGGTGGCCGTCAATGTCGACCGCCAGCAGCAGGAATTGGCCAGGCAGATAATAAAAACGGCTGGCCTGCGGCAGGGTCTGGAAGGTAAAGGTGGTGGCGGTGACGGTGTCACCGTCAAAGGTTTCATCATGGCGCGCGGTACAGGTCAGTACGCGTTCGCCCTGGGTCCA
>JAYRLO010000060.1:9817-12459 GCA_041905215.1 Aeromonadaceae bacterium | reverse complement strand
CAGCGGGTCAACGCAACCGGCTTGAGCAGACGAGTTAACAGCACCTTGACACTCAACAGCAACAACCGGATGGCACCGAAATCGACCAGGCGGTTGTCGACAAAGAAGATAACCGCAGCCAGCAGCGCCGTAACCACCAAGGCAGGCATGGCAGACTGCAAACGGGTCTTCTGCACATCCTCACGATTGAGGTTACCAGGCAACGCCTTGGCAATGCGCTCGGCAGCATGCCGCTTCACCGCCGGGTTGAGGAACTCCAGCGATTCCGAGTCACTCTTGCCTTCGACCTGATAAGTCACGTCGATGGTGTCCTTGTGGAAATGGCTCTCGACCTCGGTGATGGCGCTGAGCGGGATCCCGACATACGTATCACCGGCGTTAGCCAGCAACTGATCGATGGAAGCACCGGATTGATAGAGCTTCTGCATGGTGCCGACCTGTTTCTTGTCGATCGAAACCGAGTAGAGATGAGTATCCGTCAGATAGACCAGATACTTGTCATCCACATCCAGCCAGCCATTCTCGCTGTAGAAGCCTTCCGGCAGGACGCCCTTGGGCTCGCGTCCGAACAGCAACATCAAGACCCCGGTGATGGCACCGGCAATCATCAGGATCCAGCTGACATAGGGGCGAACACGATCGACCGGAGTGCTGACCGCCAGGCGATCGGCCACCATCTTCGGCATCGCCAACTCAGGTTGCCCCTTGGGGAACCAGACTTCCAGGCTGTCGCCCTCATTTATGGCTTCATATTCGGTTGCCGAGATGATGGTATGGCCATCCACCTGCTCGCCATCCAGCGTGAACTGGTAGTCAGTGGAGTACTCATGCTCGGTGATCTTGCGCCCCTTGCGGCCGCGATACTCGGAAACCTCGTCGGTTACCGCATTGACAGTCGCCGTGGCACTCTCATGCTGCTGTTCCAGCTGGCGCGCCTCTTTTTCGGCCGCCGTGGGTATTACTGCAACCACAGCCATTGCAACCAGAGTCAGCACCACCATGGCGATGGCGATCGCCCGGCGCTTCTTCTGCCCCGGAGAAAGAATTTTCTTGGCCATTTGGCCCTCCTTGCTTGTTATGTCATTCCGTTTTATCCCAGCTCCGAATGGGCCAAAAGGCACAAACGAAGCCGCGCAAGCATAGCGAGCCACCGGATGGAAGCAAATAAAAAACCGTGCGTTTTGTGCGCATAAAGCGATCGTTTTGCACTATTTTTGACCGGGATCAGCAGAAAGCGCTTTCTTATAACTGATTGATAAATGACGAATCGCGCAGAGTAATCACTCAAAAATCAAACAAATATGGATTCAAGCAAGAAGTTGGAAGGAAGTGAACGCCCCACCACTGCCAGGTGGCGGGGCAACGCGACGGAGGACTACACCTCGTCGTATAAGAAAATATCCCGGTAGGCCAGGTAGGTGGAGTACTCCAGGACCGGCAGCACCACCAGCAGGCCGATAAACAGCATCAGGGTCCCTAGCAAAAACAACAGAAAAGCGAGTAGGCCACACCAGCTCAACACCCAGAAGTTGCGCAGACAGGCGCGAAAGCTCAACTTCATCGCCGTCCAGGGGGCCACCTGATGGAAGAAGACCAGAGCTGGCGCGAACGAGGCCGCCATCATCACCGGAATTATCAATCCTATGGCAATCAGCACCCAGAGCAGGATCTGTAAGCCACTGGTCGGATCCGCCGCCATGACCTCATTGAGGTGCATCAGGTGATCCAGACCGATGGAGGCCATGACCGCCAGCATGACTAGGAATACCACCCCGAAGATCAGGGCCATATAGATCACCGCAACGAGCACCAGAGGGCCCATCTGCTGGCGAAAGCCCTCGAAGTAGTCATTAAAGGCGATGTAACCAGCAGTATGAGCGCGATGAGCCACCGCCAGCGTGCCGGCGGCAAACACCATGCCGAACAACTGATAGAGCAGGCCGCCACCGGGCACCATGCCGCAGGCCATCGACAAGACAAACGAGAACAGACAGATGCCGACGCTGACCCCCATGCCGCGGTTGAACAGTCCAAAGCCGCCGTAGATCCAACCCCAGCCCCGACCAATCCGCACCCGCCGCGGCTGCAGCCAAGTCTCCTCCTGCTGGATCTCTTTGTCCTCGTTGACCGCGATAAATTCACCCATGGTTTCCCTCCCCTCGATTCCCACTGTTTCCATATCGGTTCTGTACTACCCAGTTGCGGCTGCAGTTATACCCGATTTTTCCCACTGAGTATGTGAAATACAGCAAAGCCAGCTGGCGCCACAAGAGAACCCACCACATGGGTATTCCCCGTGATGGCTTGCCCGCAACCAAACCGGAACGGCGCCAATAGAAACCCACCACCCAATTGCGTGTAGTGAACCAATAAAAAGGCTCTGTCCCAGTTATCTGTTGATAATCCTTGCTACATCGACAAGGTGGCGCACGCTGACTCGCCGTGAACCCATCCATGGGGGCTCCGCCGCGCCATCCCTGGCGCAGAGGGTCAGCTTAGCGCTACCTAAGTCGCTGTGATGAGTCGGAACTGCTAGTGAGATGGATGGAGTCTGGACGAAAAGCAGAGTGTTGGGGGGGGGGGGGGCGGCCAAAAGACGACACCGGATGAATAAAGTGGGCGAGGAGGTAGGCCCCGCACCC
>JAYRLO010000060.1:0-9807 GCA_041905215.1 Aeromonadaceae bacterium | reverse complement strand
AGAGTGTTGGCGGCATGGATGCCGCCATCAAGCCTACACGGATGTATTCACGGCGTCTCTGCGTTCGTCCTGACTCCGACTCGCTCATGTGCATTCTTTACTCCGAGCAATGCCTGACTGGGATAGCGCCAATAAAAAGCCCCCGCAATTGCGAGGGCTCGGTTGACGCATCAGGCCGTGGGTCAATCCAGACGCAGCTCTTGCGGCACCTCGAAGATGACATCCTCCTCCTTGCCGCCCAGCTCACAGACCTCACCACCACCGAGGGCCTGGAGACGCGCCACCACCTGCTGCACCAGCACCTCGGGCGCCGAGGCACCGGCAGTCACACCGACAGTTGCCACATCCTGGAACCATTCAGCTTGCAGCTGATCGGCATCATCCACCAGGTAGGCCGGGGTGCCGAGCCGCTCGGCCAACTCCCGCAGACGGTTGGAGTTGGAGGAGTTGCGTGAACCGACCACAACGAAGAGATCTACCTGCGCGGCCAGCTCACGCACCGCATCCTGCCGATTCTGGGTGGCGTAGCAGATATCATCCTTGCGCGGCCCCTGAATGGCCGGGAATTGCTGCTGCAGCGCGGCGATCACCGACTTGGTCTCATCGACGCTCAGAGTAGTCTGGGTGACGAAGTGCAGATGGCTGGCATCCTTGACCTGCAGTGCAGCGACGTCGGCCTCATCCTCGACCAGATACATGCCCGCCTGCGGGCTCTCGTACTGGCCGATGGTCCCTTCGACTTCCGGGTGGCCGGCGTGACCAATCATGATCACCTCTTGCGCCTTGCGGCTGGCCCGGTGAACCTCCATATGTACCTTGCTGACCAGCGGGCAGGTAGCGTCAAATACCCGCAACCCTCGCAATCTCGCCTCTTCACGCACCGCCTTGGAGACACCATGGGCCGAGAAGATGACGATCTGGCCATCCGGCACCTCAGCCAGCTCTTCGACAAACCGAGCACCGGCCTGGCGCAGCGACTCGACCACATAGCGGTTATGCACCACCTCATGCCGCACATAGATAGGCGCACCGAACTTGGCCAGCGCATTCTCGACGATGCTGATGGCCCGATCGACACCGGCACAGAAGCCACGAGGGTTCGCAAGCAGGATCTTCATCTTAGCTCGCCTTCTGTCCGTCCGGCTGGGCTGGCTTCTTGCGCAGACCATCCAGCACTATCATGGCGGCACCGACCGTGATGGCACAGTCCGCCAGATTAAAGGCCGGGAAAATATAGCCTTGCCAGTAGAACAGCAGGAAGTCGACCACATGGCCATAGGCCAGGCGATCGATGAGATTGCCGATGGCCCCACCAATCACCAGCACGAATGCCAGGTTCAGCCAGAGCTGATTGGCCGCCTGGCGGCGCAGACCTACGGTCATGGCCGCCGAAACCCCGAGAGCAAACAGCGCGAAGAACCAGCGCTGCCACCCCCCCTGATGGGCCAGGAAGCTGAAGGCCGCCCCCGTGTTATAGACATGAACTATGTTGAAGAACGGCAGCACATTGATGCCAGGGCCACCGTAGGGCAGGCCATCGAGGATCGCCAGCTTGGCCAGCTGATCCAGGATCACCACCACCAGCGCCAGCCACAGCCAACGCACACCACTTTGCTTCCAGCTCGGAGTCATCATGCAAACGCCCGTGTTTCGCCATCACCATCGATGTTGGTCACACAGCGACCACAGATCCCCTCGTGGCCAGCGATGGTGCCCACATCGGCCACATGGTGCCAGCAGCGCTCACACTTGGCCGCAGCGGTAGCTGTCACATTCAGCCACAGACCAGCCAGCTCGGTAGCCTGTGCCCCAGCCGGCGCCGAGGAGACAACCTCGACCTTGGCTTGCGAGGTAATCAGCACGAAGCGTAACTCTTCACCCAGACGGGTCAGCTTCTCGGCCAGCGCCGGTTCGGCATACAGGGTCACCTCGGCCTGCAGGGAGCTACCGATGCGCTTGTCGGCACGAGCCGCTTCCAGCGCCTTGTTCACCTCACCGCGCACCAGCAGCAGCTCGGCCCAGTAGGCGTCATCCAGTGCCTCGCCTTCCTTCAGACCAAACAGACCGTCGAACCACTCCTCGGTGAAGACATACTTGGCACGTTCACCCGGCAGCAGGGCCCAGATCTCGTCGGCGGTGAAGCTCATGATCGGTGCCATCCAGCGCACCATGGCCTCGGCGATGAGGAACAGGGCGCTCTGGCAGGAACGACGCGCCAGACTGTCCGCCTTGGCGGTGTACTGACGATCCTTGATGATATCCAGATAGAAGGAGCCCATCTCGATCGAGCAGAACTGCATCAGCTTCTGGGTCACCAGGTGGAAATCGTAATTCTCGTAAGCCTCGACGATCTCCTGCTGTGCTTTCAGGGCACAACCGACCGCCCAGCGATCCAGCACCACCATCTCGTCGGCAGCCACCATATGCTGTGCCGGGTCGAAGCCGTTGAGGTTCGCCAGCAGGAAGCGGGCTGTGTTGCGGATCCGGCGATAGGCATCGGCGGAGCGCTTCAGGATCTCGTCGGAGACCGTCATCTCGCCGCTGTAGTCGGTAGAGGCCACCCACAGACGCAGAATGTCGGCACCCAGCTTGTTCATCACCTCTTGCGGGCTGACCACGTTGCCCAGCGACTTGGACATCTTGCGGCCCTGACCATCGACGGTGAAGCCGTGGGTCAGCACCTGGTTGTAGGGGGCCTGATGCTTCATGGCGACACCGATCATCAGCGAGGACATGAACCAGCCGCGGTGCTGATCCGACCCTTCCAGGTACATATCCGCCTCATGGCCGTTGAACTCAGGGCGCACGTTGACCACGGAGGCGTGAGTCGAACCGGAGTCAAACCAGACGTCGAGGGTATCCTTCACCTTCTCGTACTGCGCGGCTTCGTCACCGAGCAGCTCGGCAGCATCCAAATCCCACCAGGCCTGAATGCCGGCCACTTCGACCCGCTTGGCCACTTCTTCCATCAGCTCGACGGAACGAGGGTGGAGAGCCTGAGTATCCTTGTGCACGAACAGAGCGATCGGTACCCCCCAGGTACGCTGACGGGAGATACACCAGTCCGGACGGTTCTCGACCATGGCCTCGATGCGGTTCTGGCCCCAGGCCGGGATCCACTTCACCGACTTGATCTCGGAGAGCGCCTTCTTGCGCAGACCCGCCTGCTCCATGCTGATGAACCACTGCGGCGTGGCACGGAAGATAATAGGAGTCTTGTGACGCCAGCAGTGCGGATAGGAGTGTTGGATCGCCTGATGGTGCAGCAGAGCGCCAGTCTCCTTGAGCACTTCAACCACGGAGGCGTTGGCCTTGAATACGTGCTGACCGGCAAAGCGTTCGGTATCGGGCAGATAGACGCCGTTCCCACCGACCGGATTGGCCACTTCCAGACCATATTTCTGACCGACCGCAAAGTCTTCCTGACCGTGGCCCGGAGCGGTATGCACGGCACCGGTACCCGATTCGAGGGTGACGTGATCGCCGAGGATCACCGGCACATCGAAGCTGTAGAAGGGATGTTTGAAGCGCAGCAGCTCCAGCGAAGCCCCCTTGCAGTAACCCAGGTTGTGGTACTGGCTGATACCGGCACGATCCATCACATCCTTGACCAAGGCTTCGGCCAGGATCAGGCGCTCCGGTTGGTCACCCTCAACCTGCACCAGTGCATAGTCCAGTTCGGCGTGCAGAGCGACGGCACGGTTGGCTGGCAGCGTCCAGGGGGTGGTGGTCCAGATCACGACCGACAGAGGCCCCTTACCGAAATGGCCATCCGCGCAATCAAAGGCAGCCGCCACCTGTGCCTCATCAACCGCCTTGAAGCGAACATCAATGGAGGGTGAGCTCTTGTCGTAGTATTCAACCTCGGCTTCGGCCAGCGCCGAGCCACAATCGGTACACCAGTGCACCGGCTTGGAGCCCTTGTGCAGGTGACCGTTGCTGATGATTTTACCCAGGGAACGGATGATATTGGCTTCGGTGTCGAAATCCATGGTCAGATAGGGCTTGTCCCAATCCCCCAGCACCCCCAGACGCACGAAGTCAGCCTTCTGAGCTTCGACTTGGCTTTTGGCGTATTTGCGGCACTCGGCCCGAAACTCGGCCGCCGAGACCTTCTCACCAGGCTTGCCGACCAACCCTTCTACTTTCAGCTCGATGGGCAGACCATGGCAGTCCCAACCTGGCACATAGGGAGAGTCGAAACCCGCCATCCCCTTGGACTTGATGATGATGTCCTTGAGGATCTTGTTGACCGAGTGACCAATGTGAATATTGCCGTTTGCATAGGGGGGGCCATCGTGCAGGATGAAGGACTTCTTGCCCTTCTTGGCGTTGCGGATCACGCCGTACAGATCCTGCTCATACCACGCCTTCAGCATCTCTGGCTCACGCTTGGCCAGATCGCCACGCATCGGAAACGGGGTTTCCGGCAAATTCAGGGTATGTTTATAGTCGCTCATCAGTCCTGGGTTCCATATGGTTCAATAGGGGTTGCCGCGAGGCCGAAATAACGGCGGGCCGTGGCAGCATCCTCGCGGATCTGCGCATGCAGGGCGGCAAAAGAGTCAAACTTCTTCTCGTCACGGAGCCTATGACACAGCCGGACACGGATGTGTCGGCCATAGAGATCGCCCGAGAAATCGAAAATATGTACTTCAAGTTGTGGCCGTTGGCCGTTTACCGTGGGACGGGTGCCCACGTTGGCCACGCCATAATGGGTGTGGCCGGAAAATAACACTTCTACCGCGTACACGCCACTAACCGGCGTCACCTGGCGGTTGAGGTGGACGTTGGCAGTCGGAAAGCCGATGGTCCGCCCGAGCTTCTGCCCGTGGGCCACGCGCCCACTGACGGCATAGGGCTCACCCAGCATGGCATGCACCTCCGCCAGCCGGTTGGCGCGCAGCGCCTCGCGCACCCGGGTGCTGCTGACCCGCTGCTGCGCCACACAGAAGCTCTGAGTGCTGACCACCTCGAAGCCATGACGCTCACCGGCCTGTTGCAGCATGGCGAAATCTCCGCGGCGGCCGCGACCAAAGCAGAAGTCATCGCCAACCACCAGATAACGCACACCGAGTCGGCGCACCAGGATCTCGTCGATGAACTGCTCTGGCTCGAGATTGGCAAACTCGTGGCCGAAGCGCACGCACAGCAAGCGCGCCAGCCCCAACTCCCTCAACGCCACATACTTGTCACGCAAGCGGGTCAGTCGAGCCGGAGCCCCATCGCGGGCAAACAACTCCATCGGTTGCGGTTCAAACAACATCACACAGGCCGGTAAACCTAACGCCTCGGCCTTGTGCTGGAGTTGCTGCAACACCGCCTTGTGGCCGAGGTGAACCCCATCAAAATTGCCGATGCTCAGCACGCAACCGTGATGTTCGGGACGCAGGTTGTGAATACCTCGAATCAACTGCATGCGATGGGCGATCCTGTCATGGCCGGGGAAATCGGCGGATTATATAACGAAGCCACCGCCCTTTCAGCCCTCGTTGACCGTTTTCAAGTCGCGAGGACGGATCCCCAGCAGACCCGCACAGGCCAGATAACAGACCCCACCCACGCAGACCAGCTTGCCCAGCTCCAATCCGGAACGCCACATCGACCAGCGAACCCAAACCTCCAGCGACGGGCTCAGCCACCAGAGCAACAAGTACATGGCCAGAGTAGCCGCACTCAGACGCAGCATGAAGAACAGGGTGGCGCGCCCCGGACGATAAACATGACGTCGGTAGAGCCCCTGGAATAGCGAGATGGCATTGACGGTTCCCGACAGCGCAGTCGACAACGCCAGACCGACATAGCCCAGCGGGGTCAGGAAGATGAAGATGAAGTTGAAGATCATGTTGGCAACCATCGAGTGGATGCCATAGCGCACCGGCGTCTTGGTATCCTGCCGGGCATGGAACCCAGGAGCCAGCACCCGCGCCAGCATCAAGGAGAGTAAGCCGGAGGTAGAGGCCAGCAGACTGGCACCCGACATCATCACCTCATGAGGGCCAAACTCGCCACGCATGAACAACACCCGCAGGATAGGCTCCCGCAGTACCATGATGCCCGCCATCGCCGGCAGTCCGAGAAACAGTACCATGCGCACCCCCCAATCCATGGTATCGGAGAAGCGTTGCGGATCCTGATCCACATGGCCCTTGGAAAGAGCCGGCAGAATGACGGTACTGATCGCCACGGCGAACATCCCCAGCGGGAACTCCAACAAGCGATCGGAATAGTAGAGATAGCTGATGGCCCCGGTCGCCAGAAACGAGGCCAGCATGGTGTTGATCATCAGGTTGATCTGACTGACCGAGACCCCGAACAGGGCCGGAATCATCAGAGTGCGGATTTTCACCACCCCTGGATGGTGCCAACCCCAGGAGGGCCACACCATCATTCCCATCTTATACAGATAAGGGATCTGATAGAGCAGTTGCACCAGGCCGCCAATGAATACCCCCAGCGCCAGGCCGATCTCCGGCTCGGCCATCTGTGGCGCCACCCAGAGTGCAACTATGATCAGCACGATATTCAGGAAGGTCGGTGTGAATGAGGAGACACCGAAGCGACCAAAGGTATTGAGCACGGCGCCGGACATGGCCGTGAAGGTGACGAACCACAAATAGGGAAAAGTGATTTTCAAGAGCAGGCTGGCCAACTCGAACTTCTCGGCATTGGGGCCACCATGCCACCAATCCATGAACCAGCCCCAGCCAAACAGGGCCGAGAGGACCGTCGAGCCCAAAACCCCAACCACGGTCACCACCGAGATGATGGCACCGAGTGTCCCCATGGTCGCAGAGAGCAACTCCCGCACCGCCGCCTTGTCCCCCTTGGCCTTGTACTCGGTCATCACAGGCACAAATGCCTGATTGAAGGCGCCATCGGCAAACAGACGCCGCAGGTAATTCGGGATGCGGTTGGCAAAGAAGAAAACGTCGGCCGCAGCCCCCGCGCCGAGCAGATGAGCGATGACAATATCCCGCACCAGGCCCAAAACCCGGGACGCAAGAGTCGCTGCTGAGACTAATAATCCGGAGCGGATTAACTTCTTACTCACGTAAACTCCTCAAAAACGGTGACAGCGCGATGAAAGCTGCTAAAATCGGCCGACAGTTTAACTACCCGCATCCCAGTACGCCACTGGAGCGCGGCGGTTATTTGCACAAATCATTTGACTTTCTTGGGTTGAACGGGCATATTTTCGGGCCTTTTCAGCACACTCGCTAAGACCGTTTTAGGAGTTTTACCTTGGCTAACATCAAATCTGCTAAGAAGCGCGCGATTCAGGCAGAAAAAGCCCGCAAGCACAATGCCAGCCGTCGCTCTATGACCCGCACCTACGTGAAGAAAGTAGTTGCTGCCATCGCCGCCGGTGACAAAGCTGCCGCACAAGCCGCTTTCGAAGCTGCACAGCCTATTCTGGACCGCATGGCCACCAAGGGCCTGATCCACAAGAACAAGGCTGCTCGTCATAAGACTCGTCTGGCTGCCCAAATCAAGGCACTGTAAGACACGTTTTACGACGCAAAAAAAAACCGGCCTCTGCCGGTTTTTTTTTATCCGCTATTCGTGAACGCATCATCTCAACGGCAATACAAGCCATGCAGGACGGCAATCACGGCGCGCACCTCTTCGCTATTCAACGAATAGTAGACAGTTTGCGCCGACTTCCGGGTTGCAACCAAGCCATCATGCCGCAAGATCGCCAGGTGCTGCGAGAGCGCGGACTGACTCAGCCCCAAACGCTCGTTGATTTCGCCGACTGACAACTCCCCTTCCTGCAGATGGCAGAGGATCAGTAGCCTGTTTTCGTTGGCTAATGCCTTCAGCAACCCGACAGCCTTGCCAGCCTGAGTTTGCAACTCGTCTATTTGCATCCATCCATCCCGCACGAAGCCATTTATCGGCCATGATAGCAGCTAGATCGACAGGGGTGCAGGGGTAAAGTTGGAGATGTCCTCGTCGCCGCTAAACAGGTTGGAAAAGTCGCTTTCACAAATCATCTTCACCGCCGGATGTTGGATCATCCGCTCGGCAAAGATGATGTAGTACTCCTCCTTGAGGTCCTGGGTCTGCGCAACCAGTTCAACCGCTTCTCCATCGAGAATTTCCTTCTGATAGATAGACGGCGCCACAAAGATGCCCTGGTTGAAGAAGCCAAATGCCTTCATCAAGGCCGCATCATCGAATTCCCCCAAGATCTGCGGCGTCAATCCCTTCTCTTCGAACCAGCGCGTCAATTGACGCCCCATGGCAGTTCGACGGCCAGGAATCAACAGCTTGCGCTCATTTAGGCAGGCCGGGAACGGAGACGTTGGCCGGGGCGCCTTGCAGAAAAAGCTGACACCACACTCCCCCAACTTCTTCGACAGCAAGCCACCATGCTGTGCCGAATCAACCGGGCAGTCGGAGAGGATCATGTCGAGCTTGTGTTCACTCAACTGCTCCAGCAACAACTCATGGGTCGATTCAAAGCAGCGCAGATGAATGGAACCATCAGTTGGAATGGCAGAGAGCAAGACACGGCTAGCCAACCGCTTCGAGAGGGCATCGGCGATACCCACATCGAACAGCAGCTGGTTTTCCTTGCGATAGTTGACCAGATCGAGCATCTCATAAGAGATGGAAAACATCTTGTCCGCATATTGGAAGATCAGCTGGCCAAGCTCGGAGGCCTCCAGCTGACGCCCCTTGCGCTTGAACAGACGACCGCCCAAGCGTTGCTCCAGCAGCCGGATCTGGCCAGTCACGGTCTGCGGCGTCAGGAACAGAGCCTCGGCGGCGGCGGTGACAGACCCCTTCTTCTGGGTCATCCAGAAATAGTAGAGGTGGTTGTAGTTTAAGTGCGACATAACCCTCATCTCGCTTATCGAAACCGTTGATTGATGCCTGCATAGCAGGCATCGCATCCACTGCTGCTCTCGATCCCGAGAGTGGTGGTCCCGAGGGACCCGTCAGTTTAAGGGTATTTAGGCACGAGGCTCCTGAACCAAGGGTAAACCAGTCGAGGATAATGACAACCGCAACACGGCATACCCCAGACAGGCGGCCAGGGTTGAGCCACACAGAATGCCCAACCGCGACAGGGTCGCCAGCTCAGACCCATCCACACCAAATGCCAGAGATGCAATGAAGATCGACATGGTAAAGCCGATGCCACACAGCACGCTGACCGCCACAACATGGCGCATGTTGCAGCCAACTGGCAGGCGAGCAATCCCCAGCTTGACAGCCAACCAGCTGATCAACGAGATACCAAGCGGCTTGCCGATGAAGAGACCACACATGATGCCCAGCGGGACCGGCGAAGCCAGACTCGCCAGCGAGACACCGCTCAGAGAGACCCCCGCATTGGCAAAGGCAAACAACGGCAAAATAAGGTAAGCCGACCAAGGATGCAGCTTATGCTCCAGATGCTTGAGTGGCGAGACATAACGCTTACCCTGATTCGGGATCATGAAACCAAGGATGACCCCCGCCAGGGTGGCATGCACACCAGACTTGAGCACGGCAACCCACAAGACGGTACCAACCAGCAGGTAGAGCGAGAGACGATCCACCCCACGACGGTTCATCCAGAACAGCAGAAGTGTGGCAGCCCCGGCAACGGCGAGAGCCATCATGTTCAGCTCTGCGGTGTAGAATAACGCTATGATGAGGATGACCCCCAGATCATCGATGATCGCCAGAGCAAGCAAAAACACCTTGAGGCTGGTCGGAACGCGCTTACCGAGCAGGGCCATGACCCCCAGCGCAAAGGCAATATCGGTCGCTGCCGGGATCGCCCAACCGCTATGGGTTTCCGGATTC
>JAYRLO010000059.1:0-12516 GCA_041905215.1 Aeromonadaceae bacterium | reverse complement strand
GCTAGCCAATCTCGACCGTGAGGTGATTGGTTTGCCGGAAGGCACCGGCATTCTCGAAATCAAAACCGCCAGTTACCACTCGGCCCCGCAGTGGGAAGAAGGCGTGCCAGTGGCCTATCAGTGTCAGGTATTGCATCAACTAGCGGTGACGGGGCTGGCTTGGGCCGATGTCGCCGTGCTGATTGGTGGGCAGGACTTCCGCATTTATCGCATCGAGCGTGATGAGAACAAGATGGCCGATTTGCTGGCCCGTGAAGCTGCGTTCTGGCGCTGTGTAACCGAGGATGTGCAACCCGAGCCCGATGGCTCAAGTGATGCCGGTTCGGCGCTGCAATGGCTCTACCCGCAGGACAATGGCCTGTCGGTGGATTTCACCGACTCGGCCGAGTTTTGCCAGTTGTTTGCGGACTTACTGAAACTGCGCGACATCAAGGAGCAGACCGAAGCTCAGGAGTCCCAGCTCAAGCAGCGGGTACAGAACGCCCTAGGAGATGCCACCACGGCCTTGTTCGCCGGTGGCAAGGTGACCTGGAAAAAGAGCAAAGACCGGGTTGCTCCGGACATCGACCGACTCAGTTCCGAGCACCCGGAAATCGTGCAGCAGTACAGCAAGCCGGTTGCGGGAAGTCGGCGCTTTGTCATTCAGACGGATAGAAGGAGCGCATCATGATTAAAGGACTGGCGATTACTCCCCCCGTGATTGGGCGCATCAGCATTGGCCATCTGGTGCAAAAGGGAGAGAAGTGGGTACCGGAGAAGGATGACAGCTTTACCCTGACCACCCAGGTACAGGGACGCAATGGCTGGGTGTTACATCCCCTGCATCAGCAGTACAGCGAGCAGTCCGCCAACGGCAAACTCAGAGCCATCCCGGTGCGGTTGCTGTTCAATGACTCTGAGCTGAATCTGAGAGCCGAGTACAGCGCCTTTGACCGCAGCAGTGGCCGACCGGTGTGTGTTGGCAATGGCGAGACGGCGCGACGAGTCACCACTGAAGGGTTGGAGGAAGTCAGTTGCCCCGGCCCGGACCGTTGTCCGTTTGCCAAGCAGGCTGGTTGCAAGCTCTATGGGCGATTGAACGTGCAGGTGGATGGCCAGCAAGATGAGCTAGGTAGCTTTATCTTTCGCACCACTGGCTACAACTCGGTACGCACCCTAGCAGCGCGACTGCGTTACTTCGAGGCGGTGAGCGGCTGCGCCACTCGCTATCTGCCGTTGCTGCTGCGCCTGCGCGCCAAGAGCACTACGCTGTCGTACCGCACGCCGGTCTACTACGTGGATTTGACGCTGCGCGATGACAGCACCTTGGCGCAGAGCGTGCAAACCGCCCGGCAGGAAGCCGAGCGCCAGCAAGAGGCTGGGGTCGATACCGAGGCGCTGGAAGCCATGGCCCGAGCGCTGCTGGGCAATGGTCAGTTCGAGGAAACCGAGGAAGATATCCCGCAGATGCTGGAGGAGTTTTATCCCGAGGCCGAAACGGAAAACCCACCGGCGCAGACCAGCGACATGGCATCGCCTGCACCTACGGCTGTTAAAACTAAACCTACGACACCCATCCGTCAGTCCCGACTGACCAGTAAGCTGGGCTCCGCTTCACCGACCAGCAATCAGACACCCAGCACCGCAACAGCCGCCTCGCACGGCTAACACCACACCCATCACTCAACGGCATACACGGCTCAAGGGCTCCCCAAACACGGGAGACCTTGGGCCGTTTTCTATTTATTGGATTGAAGGAGAATCATCATGCAAGCAGGTGACCACCTGGTTTCCCCGCGTCCGGGGTTTACTCATCACGGGCTCTATGTCGGGAATAACGAAGTCATCCACTACGCCGGTTACTCGTCCGGCGAGGAGTCCGGGCAAGTGGTGCTGACCTCGCTGGACGTATTCTGCAACGGCCATCCTTGTCGCGTCGTCAATCACAGCCTACGCCGCTACGCACCCGAGCAGAGCGTCGAGCGTGCCTGGTCGCGATTGGGTGAGGCTCATTACAGCGCCCTGCTCAACAACTGCGAGCACTTCGTGACCTGGTGTATCCAGGGCTTTCACTACAGTACGCAGGTACAAAGGCTGGTAGAAACCGGGCTTGCCGTCGGCAGTCAGGTGCTCCCACGTCTGCCGCTTGTCCCGATGGAAACCATGGCTGTGGCCCATCCACTGCGCGAGACCGTGATAGCGACTGCAGTAACAACGGCTTTGCCTTCCGCCTCACAGACCGCCGCGATTGTTGCGGGCGGATTAACCTTAACGAGCGCCGCCCCGCTAGCTGTACCGATAGCGATAGCCGGAACCGCGTTATACGGCGCCAAGAAGCTCTTCGACTGGCTGACTGACTAACCCCCGAATACTCAGGAGATGACCATGACAATTCCCTTTCAAGCGGAAGGCCAACTGCTGCCCGTCAGCCCCTGGCTGAAATCCCAACTGGCCGAGATGGTGAGCGAGCAAAGCATCAACTTAGAGCCGCTGACGGCACTTACCTTTCGCTTCAACGACCCCAACTATTCAGCCACCCGAGGCGGCTATCACCCGGTGGAAATCCGGCTGGTGCGCGGCCTCAACGGCTGGCTGTTCGATACCATCACAGACTTTAGCTACCAAGGCTATGGCGACTGGGCCGAACTCGACAAGGAGCTGGACTTTGATTTTCTAAGCCCCGAGTTCACCCACATCTATCTGGGCGTACTGCAGCACGATGACGCCATCGAGCTGTACCAGCTTTGGGAGCTCAACTTCCAGAGCTACTGCCAGATCAACGCCTTCCAGACCTCGCTCACCACAGCCTGATTTGCATAACAGTCACGCCACCTCCGGCTCCAGGCTGGAGGTGGTGTTTTCTATGGAGAACTCACCATGAGCCACAACAAATTCAAAGCCGGAGAAACCCAGGGCACCTATGTCCTCACAGAGCCTGTTACCACTGAGGAAATCTTAGCTATGGCCAATCGACTGGCTCGCGCCCGCGTGGCCAAGGGCAAAGCCCTCACCTCACCGAGTCTCACCTACAGTTGCCTGCAGACCCTGCTGCAGGGCTATGAGCGGGAGGTATTTGCTATCCTGTTTCTGGATAGTCAGCACCGCGTCATCAAGTTCGAGGAGTTGTTCCAAGGCACGCTGGATGCTGCTTCGGTCTATCCGCGTGAAGTGGTCAAAGCGGCGCTAGCCTGCAACGCAGCGGCAGTGATCCTGGTACACAACCATCCATCCGGCTTGCCTGAACCTAGTCGAGCCGACCGATCACTCACCGAGCGGCTACAAGCCGCGCTGGCTATTGTCGAGATCCGCGTTCTAGATCACCTAGTCATAGGCACAGAAGGTAGAGTTTCGATGGCAGAAAGAGGGTGGTTATAACGGATCCAATGCAACACAACAAAAAACCGCAGGCTATCCAGTAAAAATAACGAAATATCAATTAATTAAGGAACAAACCAGAACTGATATCATGCCTTTTACGTAGTTCAAAGAGATCGATTCGATGGGGAAAAAACGACGACATCGTCATAGGTCGCCAGTCATGTGCACGACTACAACATGGCGTCCAAGACATGCAGCTCGCTCACTCAATCAGATAATAAAAGTGGTGGCAAAAATTCATCATACTTGGCAACGTCATGTCCACGTTGATGAGGAAGAGTATGATGACGCTGCTTTTTTTTCTCTCAGTTCAGAACTTCGCCATTACTCAGGCAAGCACCCTGACTGGGAGCAGTTCTACCGCATCGATATCAAACGGGATCTGATGTATCGCAAGCTCCATACTCGTTCACTTCGCGCATTCTCAGCCGTTAGACCCCGACCCACATCAACCCGACGCATCTTGTCTTTAAAACCCCAGTCTGCATTACCCCTACGCCCAGAAAAACTATTCAGTTGGCCAAGCACAGTGATCTCTGCCTCCCACGCTGAATTGCCCGAAAGCAAATGGCCCAAGGTAGGTATCTTTCAATCAGTGGGCTACCGGGTCGGAGAAAAGCGCTTGTATCGCAACCAGCGCCTGAAATTATTGCAATGGGTCTTTGAACAAGAGTTACCGCTCGTTGAAGATCAGGCCTATATGGCGGAATGGGGAAACCCAGCAGAGCCCAAACGGCTAGAGAAGATGGCAAAAACAATCGCTGCCTTTATCCGTAGTGCCAAGAGACGCCAGTCGGCCAACATGCGGCAAGCTATCGCAGACTGGGAGGCCGATCTGGCCTGGCTTAAACAGCACTACTACGTGGGCATGAGCTGGCAATGGCCAACGACCTAACGCTCTAGATGTGAAGAAGTGCCATCTGCATCTAGTTTTTTTACTCAACTGATGGTTTCCAAGTGCATCGGATTGTTTTACGATGGACCTAATCTTTTTTATCAGGTGTAAGTATTGATGTTAGCCAGCGTCATCCAGAAGCGTCTCGAGGCCCTGCCACAGGCGACTCGAGAGCGGATCGCCCATATCGACTTCACCTTGATGTTCAAAGGTGAAGCGGTGCGAGCCGATCTGATGACTCGCTTTAACATGGCGCCCGCTCAGGTCACCAAAGACTTCATGCTCTATCGCGAGCTGGCACCGCAAAACATCGAATACGATGCCAAGCGACGAGTGCACATCCGCGGCGCGGCGTTTGCGTCACTGTTTGAGTATGATCCGCTGCGAACCCTCGCCACCTTGAGCCAGGGCTTTGGCGACGGCTTCTCCGGCAAGGGTATGCTGCCCTTTGCCTGCGAGGCGCCGCACCACCTCAATCAACCGGCACTGGCGATTGTCGCCCAACTGACCCAAGCGATTTACCGTCGCTGCGCCCTACGCATCCGCTATGTCTCGCTCAGTAGCGGGGAAACGGTGCGCGACATAGTGCCGCACACGCTGGTCGACAGCGGCTTGCGCTGGCATGTCCGCGCTTATGACCGCACGCATGGCGAGTTCCGGGATTTCGTACTGACACGCATCGCTCACGCGCAACTGCTGATCGAAGAGAAGGCCCGAGCAGAAGAGCTCTCAGACGAAGATGCACAATGGACAACGCAGGTGACGCTGGCGCTTAAGCCCCACCCTGCCCGTCAACACCCAGAGGCCATCGCCCTCGACTACGCCATGACAGACGGTGTCCGACACGTCACGGTGCGGGCCGCCACGGCGGGTTATCTGCTGCGCCTGTGGAATGTGGACTGTTCCGCCGACCATCATCTCGATGGCCCCGAATATCAGCTCTGGCTGGCAAATCCGGACTGCCTCGATAACGTCAGCAATGCGACGTTGGCACCGGGTCGAACTTAAATTTTTATTTTTACCGGGCGAGCCCGGAAAGACAGGACAACAAGATGGATCACAGCGTACACAACAAACTGGTTTCTTTTATCTGGAGTATTGCCGATGACTGCCTGCGCGATGTCTATGTGCGCGGCAAGTATCGTGATGTGATCCTGCCGATGGTGGTGTTGCGCCGCCTGGACACCCTGCTTGAACCCACCAAGCAAGCGGTACTGGACGAAGTCAATTTCCAGCACCAGGAGATGAATGCCGTCGAGCTGGACGAAGAGCCGCTCAAGGCCGCCTCCGGTTATGTCTTCTACAACATCTCCAAATGGACGCTCAACTCGCTGTTTAACGCGGCCACCAATAACCAGCAGATCCTGCTGGAAAACTTCAATGAATATCTCAATGGCTTCAGCGATAACGTCAAGGAGATCATCAGCCGCTTTAACCTCAAGGCGCAGATCCGCCATATGGCCGACAAGCAGGTGCTGCTGGATGTGGTCGAGAAATTTATCTCCCCCTATATCAACCTGACGCCAGCGGACGGTGAAGATCCGGAGGGCAATAAACTGCCCGCGCTGACTAACCTCGGCATGGGCTATGTGTTCGAAGAGCTGATCCGCAAATTCAACGAAGAGAATAACGAAGAAGCCGGGGAACACTTCACCCCGCGCGAGGTGATCGAACTGATGACCCATCTGGTGTTTGACCCGATCCAGGATCAACTGCCGCTCACTATGACCATCTATGATCCGGCCTGTGGCAGCGGTG
Source organism: Aeromonadaceae bacterium (assembly GCA_041905215.1). Lineage (GTDB taxonomy): Bacteria > Pseudomonadota > Gammaproteobacteria > Enterobacterales > Aeromonadaceae > Pseudaeromonas. The sequence goes on along the minus strand of JAYRLO010000059.1, from coordinate 6,506 downwards.
GCATGCTGACCGAGTCCCAAAACTTTATCGAAGAAAAATACCCGGCCCAGGGTGCCAGTCGCGATATTCACCTCTACGGCAAAGAGATCAACGACGAGACCTACGCCATTTGTAAGTCCGACATGATGATCAAGGGTAATGACCCGGCCAACATCAAGGTCGGCTCTACCCTGTCGACCGATGAATTCTCCCAGATGCGCTTTGACTTTATGCTCTCCAACCCACCCTACGGCAAGAGCTGGGCCTCGGAGCAGAAATACATCAAGGAAGGGGCCGAGGTCATCGATGGCCGCTTCAAGGTGCTACTGGCCGATTACTGGGGTGAAGTGGATCCCAAGGGCTGTGATGCCACGCCGCGCTCCAGCGATGGTCAGCTGCTGTTTTTGATGGAAATGGTCAACAAGATGAAGTCGCCATCGACCAGTCCCTTGGGCAGCCGTATTGCCTCAGTGCATAACGGCTCCAGCCTGTTTACCGGCGATGCGGGCGGTGGCGAGAGCAATATCCGTCGCTATCTGATTGAAAATGACATGCTCGAGGCTATCGTCCAGTTGCCAAACAACCTGTTCTATAACACCGGCATCACCACCTATATCTGGCTGCTAAACAACAACAAGCCGCAGTCACGTCAAGGCAAGGTACAGCTGATCGATGCCAGCCTGCTCTATCGCAAGCTGCGCAAGAACCTGGGCAACAAGAACTGCGAATTTGCCCCCGAGCATATTGAAGAAATCACCAACACCTATCTCGCCTGTAGCAATGTAGGACGCCAGCTGGACGCTAATGGTGACCCGATCGGCATCGCCAGCAAGGTGTTCAAAAACGAGGATTTTGGTTACTACAAGGTCACTGTCGAGCGTCCGGACCGCCGCAAGGCCCAGTTCAGTGCCGAGCGCATCGCAAGCCTACGCTTTGACAAATCGCTGGCCGAGGTGATGGCCTACTGCTACGACCGCTATCAGGATAAGGTCTATACCCCCGGCTTCTTGCAGGAGCACAGCAACGCCATCCTCGAGTGGTGCGAACAGAACGAGATCAGCCTCAATACCAAGGCCAAGGGCAAACTGCTCGATACCGGCTTCTGGCTCGACGCCCGGCAGTTGCTGTTTGTGGCCCAGACCCTGATGCAGAGCATCGGTCACCAGGAGTTCAACGACTTCAACCAGTTTAAAGACAAGGTCGATGCCGTGCTCAAGGCCAGCCAACTCAAACTCTCAGCGACCGATAAAAACGCCATCCTCAATGCCGTTAGCTGGTATGACAACACCGCCGCCAAGGTGGTGAAAAAGGTGGTCAAACTCAACGCCGATAAGCTGGCCGAACTGCTGGAGCGCTATAGCTGTGAAGAGGCCGATCTGCCGGATTTCGGTTACTACCCCACTGGCAAGAAGGGCGAGTTTGTCACCTACGAATCCAGCAGCGACTTGCGCGACAGCGAGTCGGTGCCACTGAGCCAAAGCATCTACCAGTACTTCCTCGATGAGGTAAAACCCCATGTGGCGGAGGCCTGGCTGAATATGGAATCGGTGAAGATCGGCTATGAGGTGAGCTTCAACAAGTACTTCTACCGTCATAAACCGCTGCGCTCACTCGAGACCGTCGCTCAGGAGATCCTGACGCTGGAACAACAGGCCGATGGTCTGATCGCCCAGATCCTGGGTCTCACAACATCCCAGCCCCAGGGCTAAGCAGGAGACGATAAAGATGACGCTGACTGCTATGCCAAAATATGATGCCTATATAGACTCTGGAGTTGAGTGGCTGGGAAAAATCCCTCATGACTGGACATTAATTTCACTAAACCGAACAGTTGTTGGTTGTGTTAATGGTTTGTGGGGAAATGAGCCTAATGGCGTGAATGACATCGTTGTTCTTCGGGTTGCGGACTTTGAGCGGAATAAATTAAAGATTAATGACCAAAAATTGACTGTCAGATCTATCCCCCTCAAGGATAGATATGGACGGTTGTTAAAAAACGGAGACTTGCTAATTGAAAAATCCGGTGGCGGGGATAAAACGCTAGTCGGTTGCGTCGTCCTTTTTGATAAAGCCTACGATGCAATAACATCAAACTTTGTCGCAAAGATGACACCTAAAGATAACTTTGATGCTCGTTTTCTTTGCTATTTATTCTCAGCGCTTTACTCTTCTAATGTAAATTATCGTTCGATTAAGCAAACTACTGGAATACAAAATTTAGACTCCGGAGCATACTTATCTGAGGTTGCTGCATTCCCTTTATTACCAACCCAAACCGCCATCGCCAATTTTCTGGATACAAAAACCACCCAGATTGACGAAGCGATTGCTATCAAGGAGCAGCAGATCGCTCTGCTAAACGAGCGCAAGCAGATCCTGATCCAGCAGGCTGTGACCCAAGGTCTCGACCCGACTGTGCCGATGAAAGATTCTGGCGTGGAGTGGATTGGCAAGATCCCGGAGCATTGGCAATTTTCTCAAATTAGAAAATTAACTTCAACAACCAGTGGAAGTACTCCATCAAGTGGAAATGTATCCGCATATTACAACGGTCATATTCCTTGGGTTAGAACAACAGATTTGAACGATAATGAATTAATTGATGTTCCTGAAAAAATAACCGAACGAGCAATTAGAGAAACATCTTGCAAAATTATACCAATAAGTTCTGTCTGTGTTGCAATGTACGGCGGGGCCGGCACTATCGGAAAACATGCAATAACTCGCTTTTCTGGCTCGTTAAATCAAGCTGTCTGCGCCATTCTTCCGTGTGAAAAATTAGTGCAGGATTATTTATTTTATTACGTAAAGTTTTACCGACCACATTGGATGATTTCTGCTAAAGGTTCACGAGTAGACCCCAATATCAGCCAAGATCAAGTTAGACGAATGCCTATTACCGTGCCATCCATAAATGAACAGAAAGAGATAGTTTGCCATATTGAAAATCAGTCTGTAAAAATGGATAACCTTATCAAACAAGAACATTTGCAAATCGAAAAACTAAAAGAATACAAAACCACTCTGATTAATAGCGCCGTGACCGGCAAGATTAAGGTGGTCTAGCCATGGGCTATCAGCCACCGTTTCAGCTCACCCACATCATGATGCGCCATGTGGCCCGCATCGGCGAATTGATTGGCACATGGAAGGCAGCCAACCAAAACCGGCTAGTGCCTGAGCTGCGCCGTGGCAACCGCATTAGAACCATTCAGGCCTCGCTGGCGGTGGAGCAAAACACCCTGACGCTGGAGCAGGTCACGGCCGTGTTAGCGGGCAAAACGGTGCTGGGTCTACCCAAAGAGATCCAGGAGGTGCGCAACGCCTTTGCGGCGTATGAAGCAATGGAGCAATGGCACCCGCATCACATCGACGACTTACTGGCCGCGCATGCCTTGCTGCTGCATGGCCTGATTGATGACGCTGGCCACTGGCGCAGCAAAGGGGCTGGCATCTATCGCGGTGAACAACTGGTGCACATGGCCCCACCGGCCAGCCAGATCCCGCGCCTGATGGCCGATCTCTTCGACTGGTTAGCGCACAGCGCTGCCCACCCGCTCATCGCCTCGGCCGCCTTTCATTACGAGTTTGAATTTATTCACCCGTTTGGTGATGGCAATGGCCGTATCGGGCGCTTATGGCAAACCCTGATTTTAAGCCACTGGCAACCCATGCTGGCGTTCCTGCCGGTGGAAACTGTCATCAAACATCGCCAGCAAACCTATTACCAGTTACTGACCGAATCCGATCAGAAAAGCGATTGTTCCGCCTTTATCGAGTTTTTACTGCAAGCGATTGAAGACAGCCTGCAAGAAGCCATCCATACCCACGCGGATAGTGAAAAAACGCGGGTAGAAATGCAGGTAGAAATGCGGGTAGAAACGCCGCCCAAAACCCCGGAACAGATCCTGAGTCTGCTGCAACAGCATCCGCAGCTCACGCTAGCCGAGGTCGCACAGCGGCTGGGCAAGGCGCCTTCCACCGTGGAGCGCGCCGTCGCCAAGCTTAAAGCCCAAGGGGTGCTGACATTTATCGGGCCCAAGAAAAACGGCCACTGGCAGGTTAACAAGAAATAACAAGCAGGGAGTATGCATGGTCAGCAATACCAAAGAACAGGCCCTTGAAGCGGCCATCGAGCAGGCCCTGACCGGCCAGTGTCTGGAAACGCTCGGCAGTGGCATCGGCGAAGCGGCCGCTGTCTACACCAAGCCCCATCATGGCTTTGTGCTGGGGCTGGCTTGCGATTTCGACAAGCAGTACGCCATCGATACCCGACTGTTCTGGCAATTTCTCGAGACCACCCAAGCCTCGGAGCTGGCCAAGCTTCAGCAGCATCACCCTCATGATTGGCAACGCAAGGTGCTGGAGCGTTTCGACCGCATCATGCAAAAACAGGGGGTGTTGCACCTGTTGAAAAAAGGGTTGAGCCTTGACGATGCCCACCTGACCTTGATGTACCCGGCCCCGCTGGCCAGTAGCAGTGCGGCTGTGCACCAACACTTTGCCGCCAACCTCTTTAGCTGTACCCGCCAGGTGACCTATTCGGCGCAGAACCCCAAGCAAGAGATCGACATGGTGCTGTTTATCAACGGCATCCCGCTCATCACCCTGGAGCTGAAAAACCCCTGGACCGGTCAGAATGCCCGCTACCACGGCCAGAAGCAGTACCGGGAAGATCGCGATATCAATCAGCCGCTACTCAACTTTGGCCGTTGCCTGGTGCATATGGCAGTCGATACCGACGAAGTCTATATGACCACCAAGCTGGCCGGGAATGCGACCTTCTTCCTGCCCTTTAACAAGGGGCATCACCACGGCAAGGGGAACCCGCCTAACCCAACCGGCCATAAGAGCGCCTACCTGTGGCAAGAGGTCTTCACCAAGGAGAGCCTGGCTAACATCATCCAGCACTTTGTGCGTCTGGATGGGTCAGCCAAAGAGTTGCTGAGCAAACGCACCCTGTACTTCCCCCGTTACCATCAGCTGGATGTGGTGCGCAGGCTGATAGACCATGCCAGCCACCACGGCGTAGGTCAGACCTATCTGATTCAGCACTCGGCAGGTTCTGGCAAATCCAACTCCATCACCTGGGCGGCCTATCAGCTGATCGAGGTTTACCCGACAAGCGTCGATGTGCATGGAGCCAAGGCCGTCGATCAGCCGTTGTTTGATTCGGTCATCGTCGTCACCGACCGGCGTTTGCTGGACAAACAGCTGCGCGAGAACATCAAGGAGTTCTCCGAGGTCAAGAACATCATAGCGCCCGCCAACAAGTCATCCGAACTCAAGTCGGCCCTGGAGAACGGCAAGAAGATCATCATCACCACCATCCAGAAATTCCCGTTTATCGTCGATGGCATCAGCGATCTGAGCGACAAGCGCTTTGCGGTGATCATCGATGAGGCGCACAGCTCCCAATCCGGGGATGCCCACGGCAAGATGAACGCGGCGATGGGCAAGATACACACCGAGGAGGAGATGGAGGACACCCAGGATCTGATCCTGCAAGCCATGCGCTCGCGCAAGATGCGTGGCAACGCCTCCTACTTCGCCTTCACCGCCACGCCGAAGAACACCACGCTGGAGAAGTTCGGCCAGAAACAGGCCGATGGTACCTACCAGCCCTTTCACCTCTATTCGATGAAGCAGGCCATTGAGGAGGGCTTCATCCTTGATGTGGTGGCCAACTACACCACCTACCGCAGCTATTACGAGATCAGCAAATCCATCGAAGAGAACCCGCTGTTTGACAGCAAAAAGGCGCAGAAAAAGCTGCGCGCTTACGTGGAAGGCAGCCAGGAGACGATCGACGTTAAGGCCGAGATCATGCTCGAGCACTTTATTCCCCATGTGGTGAATGCCAAGAAGCTCAAGGGCAAAGGCAAGGGCATGGTGGTGACGCAGAACATCGTCTCGGCTATCCGCTATTACAAAGCCATCACCCGCCAACTGGAGGCGCTGGGTAATCCGTTCAAAGCGCTGATTGCCTTCTCCGGCAGCAAGGAGGTGGATGGCATTGAATACACAGAGGCTGATCTGAACGGGTTCCCCGAGAACGATACCCGTGACAAATTCGATACCGATGAGTATCGCCTGCTGATCGTGGCCAACAAATACCTGACCGGTTTCGATCAACCCAAGCTCTGCACCATGTATGTCGACAAGAAGCTGGCGAGCGTGTTGTGCGTACAGGCCCTCTCCCGCCTGAACCGCGCCGCGCCCAAGTGGGGCAAGAAGACCGAGGATCTGTTTGTCCTCGATTTCTTCAACTCGGTAGACGACATCAAGGCGGCGTTCGATCCCTTCTACACCGCCACCTCGCTCTCCGGCGCCACCGACATCAATGTGCTGCATGAGCTCAAGGACGCACTGGACGATAGCGCTGTCTACGAGTGGTTCGAGGTCGAGGATTTTGTGGCGCGCTATTTCAATAACGAGGACGCCCAGCAGCTTAGCGTCATCATCGATAAGGCCGCTGAGCGCTTCAATCATGAGCTGGAGCTAAGTAACGAAGAGAAGGCCGACAT
>JAYRLO010000058.1:0-12543 GCA_041905215.1 Aeromonadaceae bacterium | reverse complement strand
AGTTTGGACGATTCCAACCATCTAGGCGCAATGGCTGGGGTGCCAGGATTCGAACCTGGGTATGGCGGGATCAAAACCCGCTGCCTTACCGCTTGGCGACACCCCAAATGATGGTGGCTATGACGGGATTCGAACCTGTGACCCCCGCATTATGAGTGCGATGCTCTAACCAACTGAGCTACATAGCCAACACTTTTCACCGTTAAACAGTACCCTGTTCAACTGTGCGGGCGAATTATGCGGATCTGCCTTTGAGGCGTCAACCCCTTTTTCCCCCGAGCCTTGTCGCTTGGCGAAGAAATGGGCGACCACCGGGGGTGAACTGCTGCAATCATCGTCAAGCGGCTGAATCAGCATCAGATTTGTGGGTAATTGGCGCCCGGACGAGTGTCGGGGGATAACCCATTTGATGACCTGTTGTGGCGACCTCGGAGGTGTTGTCGCGCTCGGGTCGAGTAGTCGTTTATAACCGCAGGATTCTGTGGGCCTGGGTAGGCTTAACCTGATTTTACGCACGTGGTAGTCAAAACGGTCTGTATGGGGCGTAGTATGACCTGTCGTTTTCACGATGCGTAGCCCTGGCTTCATCCCATTTTTGGCTGCACACATTTGCTGCACTCAAAGGAGACTACATGTTTAGAAAAACCGTTTTGACCCAGATATCTTGCATGGGGTTGCTAGTTGCTCTGTCCGGCACCGTGTGGGCCGATGATGTGCCGATGGCAGGTTTTCTTGCCGCGAAAGAGGCTCCTGATAGCCTGATGCTTTTGCCGCCACCTCCGGTTATGGATAGCGCTGCATTTTTACGAGACAAGGCTGCCTACGAAGAGGGGCTGACGCTACGCGATACGCCACGGGGCAAACAGGCGATCCGTGATGCGGATCTGAGCGATGGCAATCTGGGCAAGCCCTTTTCCGACGCGGTTGGGGTGGAAATTTCACGAGAACATACCCCCCAGACCTTTATCTTATTGAAGAGGCTCCTGGCTGACAGCGGTGATAGCGCCACCAAGAGTGCTAAGTCTTACTACATGAGAACGCGGCCTTTTGCGTTGTTCAATGCTCACTCCTGTACGCCGGATGATGAGGTCTGGCTGCGCAAGAATGGTTCCTATCCTTCCGGCCACACGGCATTTGGGTGGTCAGCCGCGTTGATACTCTCGGAGATGGTTCCTGAACGTCAGAACGAAATTCTCAAACGTGGGTATGAATTTGGCCAAAGCCGCGTGATTTGTGGTGCCCACTGGCAGAGTGATGTTGACGCTGGTCGGGTGATGGGGGCTGCGGCAGCCTCCCGTCTGCAGATTGCCCCCGCGTTTGACCGCCAGTTGCAGAAGGCCAAGCGGGAATTGCGTCATCTATTGGCGCAGAAGCGAGGCTGATTATCTCACCGGGTATATCAAGAGGCCGCCATGCTGAGGTGGCCTTTGCCTATTCTTTTATCATCTACCGCCTGTTGGTTTGCCTCCGAGTCGGCTCCCGTTTCTGCGTGGTGTCTCGGGTTAGCATCGGCAGGTGGTTTCCCGCAAAAACAGCTGAGGCAGGTACTTGTCATGATGCCGGATCATCTCACCGAATGGCACAACGCCGATGTTGCGACGCAACTGAGGATCAAGCGGCGGCTACTCGACACCCAAACGCCATTTCAGCGTCTGGAAGTTGTCGAGACGGAGCAGTTTGGTCATGCCTTCTTGCTCGATGGCCACCTGATGAGTGCCGAAGGGGATGAATGGTTCTACCACGAAAATCTCAACCAACTGGCGGCGATGACTCACCCATCCCCGCGTTCGGCGCTGATCATCGGCGGCGGTGATGGTGGCTCGGCCCGGCAATTGCTGATGCAGCCGAGTATCGAGCGCATCGTGGTGTGCGAGCTGGATGCTGCCGTGATTGAGATGGCGCGGCGTTATTTGCTGCGGATCCATCAGGGGAGCCTGGATGATCCTCGGGTTGAAATTGTCATCGGTGATGGTTTTGATTATGTGGCCCGTAGTCGCGAGCCAGTCGATCTGCTGGTGCTGGACTTAACCGATCCGCAAGGTTTGGCGGCGCCGCTCTATAGCCGCCACTTCTTTGCCGAGTGTGCTCGATTGTTGGGGTCGGAGGGGATCCTCTGCCTGCATCTGTGTTCCCCGCAACTGCAGCCGCAGTTATTCATGCACCTGATGGCGGAGCTGTCGGCCGAGTTCGCCTGCGTCCGTCCCATCTTGGTTCCGGTGCTGCTCTATGGCGGGCTCTGGAGTCTGGCCTGTGCCAGCCAGAGTCAGGATCCCAAATCGCTAACCTGGGAGGAGATCACGCGCCGCCTGATGCAGCGTCAGATCGGTAATCTGCATTACTACAACGCCGACACTCATGCAGCCGTTCTGGCGGTGCCGAACTTTGTACGGGAATTACTTCCATCTGCATGCCGGTAAAAATAAAAAACCGCGCCAGGGAGCAATGCCGTTCACTTAAGGAAAAAGCAGAAAGGTTCCCTTTCACCAACACGCCGTAAACCCGTCCATGGGGGCTCGACGGCGGCATCCCTGCCGCCAACGGTTGGTTCAATGGGAACACTTCCTGCCTTGTCTGATCTGCATTGCGCCAGGGCGCGGTTTTATCAGTGTTCAGGCTGTTTGCGTGGTGCCAGTTGGCGACCTCGGATCAGACGTTGAACAAGAAGTTCAGCACGTCGCCATCTTTGACGATGTAATCCTTGCCTTCGGCGCGCATCTTGCCGGCTTCCTTGGCGCCTTGCTCACCCTTGTAGGTGATGAAGTCTTCAAAGGCGATGGTCTGGGCGCGGATGAAGCCCTTCTCGAAGTCGGTGTGGATCTTGCCAGCCGCTTGCGGTGCCGTAGCGCCGACCGGAATGGTCCAGGCGCGTACTTCCTTCACCCCGGCGGTGAAGTAGGTCTGCAGGTTGAGCAGTTCATAACCGGCGCGGATCACGCGGTTGAGACCCGGCTCTTCCAGCCCCAGCTCGGCCATGAATTCGTCACGGTCGGCATCGTCCATCTCGGCCAGATCCGATTCGATGGCGGCGCAAACTGGCACCACGACGGAGCCTTCTTTGGCGGCAATTTCACGGACCTGATCCAGGAACGGATTGTTCTCGAAGCCGTCTTCGTTGACGTTGGCGATATACATGGTCGGCTTCAAGGTCAGGAAGCTCAGATAGCGGATCGCGGCCTTCTCTTCGGCGGTCAGCTCCAGAGTCCGCAGCATACCGGCTTCTGAGAGGATGGGCAGACACTTCTCCAGCACGGAGAGCTCCAGCTTGGCATCCTTGTCTCCGCCCTTGGCCTTCTTCTGAATGCGATGGATGGCTCGCTCACAGGTTTCGAGGTCGGCCAGGGCCAGCTCGGTGTTGATGGTGTCGATGTCTTCGGCTGGATTGACCTTGCCAGCGACGTGGATGATGTTGTCATCCTCGAAGCAGCGCACCACATGGCCGATGGCTTCGGTCTCGCGGATGTTGGTCAGGAACTGGTTACCCAGACCTTCACCCTTGGAGGCGCCCTTGACCAGACCGGCGATATCAACGAACTCCATGGTGGTCGGCACTGTGCGTTGCGGGTTGATGATGGCGGCCAGCGCATCGAGGCGCGGATCCGGCATCGGCACCACACCAGTGTTCGGCTCTATGGTGCAGAACGGATAGTTCGATGCTTCGATGCCAGACTTGGTCAACGCATTGAACAGGGTGGATTTGCCGACATTAGGCAGGCCGACTATACCGCATTTGAAACCCATGGAGGTCTCCTTCTAAGGGGTTAGGATCCGGCCTTGAACGTGTGTAGACGGTTCATGGCGCGGGTCATATCTTGCTGAAACAGGATCTCGGTGCTGCGCAGGGCTTCATCCAACGCGGCATCGATAAGTTCTTGCTCCTTCTGTGGAGCCTTGGTCAGCACGAAACCGGCGACCTGATTTTTGTCGCCCGGATGGCCGATGCCGATCCGCAGACGATGAAATTCCTTGCTGTTGCCCATCTTGCTGATGATGTCTTTGAGGCCGTTGTGGCCGCCATGGCCACCACCCTGCTTGAAGCGGGCAACGCCGGGCGGCAGATCCAGCTCATCATGGGCGACCAGGATGGACTCCACCGGGATCTGAAAAAACTTGGCCAACGCACTGACCGACTTGCCGCTCAGGTTCATGAAGGTTGTGGGGATCAGCAGTCGGACTTCCTGACCCGCCAGCGTGATGCGGGCCGTCAGACCGTAATATTTCGGATCGTCACGCAGCGAGCCATTGTTTCGCGCTGCCAGCTCGGCCACATACCAGGCACCTGCATTGTGGCGGGTGTGGGCATATTCCGGGCCTGGATTTCCCAGACCGACAATCAGACGGATCTCGCTACTCATGGCTCTTGCTCTACTTCGGGCGCTGGTGTGCTCAAGCGGCCCACTCGGGTTCAGGATGCGACATTCTAAATAACCGATCCTAAATATGCTACATCGACAAGGTGGCACACGCTGACGCGCCGTGAATCCATCCATGGGGGCTCCGCCGCGCCATCGCTGGCGCGGAGGGTCAGCTTAGTGCTACCTAAGTCGATGGCGGATCTATGATGCGGAGCAGTTATGTAGCCAGCCCGGCCATGGCACTCAACGGCTGGGCTGGATAAAACGAAGAGGCGGCCTCAAGCCGCCTCTGCATCATCGGTTCGCTGCAGACGATTAGGTCAACTGAACCGGGATGTCTTTGCCGGTGCGGGCGATGTTGTTCTGGGCATCGAGATAGACCAGACGCGGCTTGTGCGCGGCGATTTCGCTCTCGTCGAACATGCCGTAGGCACAGATGATGACGCGATCACCGACGGCAGCCTTGCGGGCCGCGGCGCCATTCAACGAAATCATCTTGGAGCCTCGCTCGCCAGCGATGGCATAGGTATGAAAACGGTCACCGGTTTCGACGTTATAGATGTCGATCTGCTCATTTTCGATGATGCCAGCCGCGTCCAGCAGGTCCAGATCGATACCGCAGGAACCTTCGTAATTCAGGACGGAGTGGGTCACTCGAGCCTGATGCAGCTTGCCTCTGAGCATAATTCGTTGCATTGCTTTTCCTCTCTCAACCACAGCCGGGAACCCAGCGGGCGGAATATAAACTATCTGCTCTGTGGGTGCAAATTCACCACTAGATTGTCAATCAGTCGCGCCTTGCCGAGGAAGGCGGCCATCAGGATCACCAGGGCCTGGCTGTGGCCATCGACTGGCAGCAGCGTCTGGGCATCGACGATGTCGATGGCATCGGTGCGAAAGCCCTGTTCGTCGAGACGGTCTGTTGCCTGTTGCACCAGAGTATCGAAATCACGGGTACCTTGGCTGATCTGTTCGCCCAGCCAGCGCATGGTGGCGGCCAGTTGCGGTGCCAGGGCCAGCTCCTCGGCGGTCAGGTAACCATTGCGGGAGGAGAGGGCCAAGCCACTCTCGGCACGTACCGTGGGTACACCGATGATCTCAATCGGCATGGCCAGGTCGGCCACCATCTTGCGGATCAGCGCCAACTGCTGATAGTCCTTCTGGCCGAAGCAGGCCACATCGGGCTGTACCAGGTTGAACAACTTGGTGACCACGGTGGAGACACCTCGGAAATGACCAGGGCGCAGGGCACCTTCGAGCAGGGTCGAGATCCCCGGCACATCGACCACGGTCTGGGCGCCCAGCCCTTGCGGATACATGATTTCAGGCGTCGGTGTGAATACCAGATCGACCCCATCGGCCTTCAGCAGGGCGCAGTCTTCTTCTAAGGTGCGCGGGTAGTTGTGCAGATCCTCGGCCCGATCGAATTGCATCGGATTGACGAAGATGCTGACAACGACGCGCTGGGCGCGCTGTTTGGCTTCCCGAACCAGGGTCAGATGGCCCTGATGCAGATTGCCCATGGTCGGCACGAAGGCAATAGTTTCTCCGGCCTGACGATAGTGACGAATGGCGGCACGCAGCGTCTGGGTGTCGTTGACCACTTGCATGAATTGCTCCTTGTTACGCATCGCGTTGCCCGGATAGCAGCTGTGCCGGGGCGCAGGAGTTGCACAAAATGACCTCAGTTAAAGGTCTGTTCCGGGCCAGGGAAGGTGCCGTCGGCCACCTGTGCCATGTACTGGCGCACGGCGGCGCGGATCTCTCCGGTCTCGGCGAGAAAATTCTTGGTAAATTTCGGGGTGTAGCCCGAGGTGATGCCGAAGGCATCGTGCATGACCAGGATCTGGCCGTCGGTAGCATTGCCCGCGCCGATACCGATCACCGGAATACGCAGGGCCTTGGTGATGCGTTCGGCCAGTGCGGCCGGTACGCACTCGAGCACCAGCAATTGGATGCCAGCGGCCTGTAGAGCCAGGGCGCTGCGATAGATCTCGTCAGCCTGATCCAGATCTCGCCCCTGGACGCGGAAGCCGCCAAAAACGTGGACTGACTGCGGGGTCAGCCCCAGGTGGCCACAGACCGGGATACCGTTACGGTTAAGCTGCTTGACGGTGTCACACAGCCATTCACCGCCTTCGATCTTGACCATGCTAGCTCCGGCGGCCATTAGCTTGGCGGCGTTCTGGCAGGCGCTGGCGGTGTCGGCGTAAGTCATGAAGGAGAGATCGGCAATCACCAACGCATTGGTGGTGCCGCGACGGACACAGCGGGTGTGGTAGGCCATCTCGTCGATGGTGACGGGCAGGGTATCGCTATGGCCCTGAATCACCATGCCGAGTGAGTCTCCGATCAGGATCGCAGGAATACCTTCGTCATCGAACAGTTTGGCGAAGGTGGCATCGTAGGCGGTGATGGTGGCAAATTTTTGGCCGTCCTGCTTCATCTTCAGCAGTTGGTTGATGGTCGTTTTGCTCATGGAGACTCCTAGTTGCTTACTGACTCGGCTTACTGTCTCTCCGCCAATGGCATCAGGCCACTGCGGTCACAGCTGGCAACCAGATCCCGTAACCAGCTACCGCAGGGCAGCTGCAGATCCGGAGCCAGATCGAAAAGGGGTACCAGCACAAAGGCGCGCTCCTTCATGCCGTAATGGGGAACCGTCAGTCGGCTATCTTCAATCTGCTGATTACCAAACAGCAGCAGATCCAGATCCAGGGTGCGCGGCCCCCAGCGTTCAGCCTTGCGCACCCGACCATGCTCCAGCTCGATGCGCTGGGTTTCGTCCAGCAGCTGGTGAGGCATCAGGTTGGTTTCCAGCCAGGCGACGCCGTTGACATAGTCCGGCTGGTCACTCGGCCCCATCGGAATTGAGCCATACAAGGGCGAACAGGCGACGAGTCGACTGTTGGGCAACTGGCTCAGGGCCGCAACCGCTCGTTCGATCTGGGCTCGAGGTTCACCCAGATTGGCACCGAGGGCCACGAAGGCGGATATCATGCGCTGCCTTCTTTCGGGCGGCGCGGTGCTCTGCGGCGGCGACGGCGCGGTTTGGCGCGTTCGCCGTGGCTATCGGCGGTGTCGTGGCTCTGGGGCTGATGATGCTCGTGGCTCTGCTGCTGGCTGCGCGGATCGCCATTGGCCTTTTGGTAATCGGCCCACCACTGCACCAGCTCCTTGAGTCGACCATCGATGCGGCTGCGCAACTCGAGGAAGTCAAAGGCGGCGCGGAAGCGTGGATGGGTGAACAGTCGTTCGGCCCGCTTGCCGGAGCGACGGGGTAGACGATCCTGCAGCAGCCAGATATCGCGCACATCGGAGGTGAAGCGGCGTGGAATGGCGATGGTCTTGATCTGCTGATCGATAGCCTCGTTCATGGCCAGCAACAGGGTATCTTGCGGTGGCAAGGAGCTTTCGTTGGCAAAGTCGCGGCTGCGTTTTTCCACGACACCCCACAGCAGTGCGGCGTAGAAGAAAGCCGGAGTAACGGGCAACTCCTTGGCAACCCGCTCATCGGTATTGCGCAGCGCCAGCTCGAGGAAGCGCTCGAACGGGCTGTTGCCCTCCTTGGTCAGCAGGGTGGCAACTTGCGGGAAGAGCGGGGCAAACAGATCGTAGTCGCGTAGCAGCTGATAGGTCTTCAGCGCGAAGCCGGCCTGGAACAGTTTGAGGGTCTCCTCGAACAGTCGAGCAGGCGGAATATCTTGCAGCAACGGTGCCAGGCTGCGGATCGGTGCGGCGGAGCGCGGGCTGATGGTCAGATCCAGCTTGGCGGCAAAACGGATGGCGCGCAGCATGCGCACCGGATCTTCGCGGTAGCGCGTCTCGGGATCGCCGATCAACTCCAGCAGTCCGGCGTCGAGATCGTCGAGCCCGCCGTGGAAGTCGTGCAGGCTGAAATCCTTGATGCGGTAATAGAGGGCGTTCACGGTGAAGTCGCGGCGCTCGGCATCCTCTTCGATGGTGCCGTAGACGTTGTCGCGCAGCAGCATGCCTTCATCCGACTGGCTGGAGATATGCTTGCTGGTGTTGACCTTGTGGTGGTGGCCGCGGAAGGTGGCGACTTCGATGACATCACGACCGAAGACCACATGGGCCAGGCGGAAGCGACGACCGACCAGACGACAGTTGGAGAACAGCTTCTTGATCTGCTCCGGTGTGGCGTCGGTGACGATATCAAAGTCTTTGGGCGCCTTGCCCAGTAGCAGATCGCGCACCCCGCCACCGACCAGATAGGCCTCGTAGCCTGACTTATTCAGGCGATAGAGCACCTTCAGTGCATTGTCACTGATCTGACGGCGAGAGATGGTATGTTGGTCTCGACTGAGAATCAGACGCCCCTCTGCCATGGTTTGGCCCTCTTCTTCATTTTTACCGAGCACTTTGCGGCAGAAATTCGCGATCTGGGAAAAAATAGTACACCTCCGGGATATCACCCGCCTGTTGCTGCGGCGCTATGATAGCGCAGCATGCAAAAATGAGAAACCGATCGCTCTCTTTGGTTTAAATGGGTTGGATTTGTGCTTGCATCGGAATTTTCTCCGGTTGCCAGTGGGCGCAAGCCCAGTCGAGCACTATCTGCGGCGCCTCACCGACCATTTCGGGCGGGGGAGGTTGCCCGAGAAAGGCCAGCGCCTGGCACAGAGTCGGTGAAATAGCCTCATCCGAAAGAGCCGGCGCATGGTTCTGCTTCGAGAGCTTCAGGCCGTTGGGCTGCAGCGCCAATGGCAGATGCAGCCAACCGGGTTCAGCCGCTCCCAGTAATCGATAGAGGGCAATCTGGCGTACTGTGGGTTCGATTAGATCGGCACCGCGTACCACCTGGGTGATGCCGCTATCGGCATCATCGATCACCACCGCCAAGTTATAGGCAAACAGGCCGTCGCGCCGTTTGAGGATAAAATCCTCTTCCGCCAGCGGCTTGGGAACCTGGATGTGGCCGAGCCGCTCATCGTCAAAACCATAGACAGGGTCGTTCATGCGCAGACGCACGCTGCTCTGTTCAGTCGGCAGTGCCAGGGATCGGCAGTGGCCATCGTAGAAGCCGCCGAGTGTCTGGATACGGGCTCGACTGCACTGGCAGTGATAGGTCAGACCGCGCCGGTAGAAGTCATCCAGTACCGCCTGATAACGGTCGTGGCGTTGACTCTGATAGACCACGGTTTCGTCCCACTGCAGGCCATAGGCCTCGAGCGTTCGCAAGATCGCATCGGCGGCACCAGGGACTTCGCGCGGAGGGTCCAGATCTTCGATGCGCACCAACCAGCGGCCGCCCTGGCTACGGGCTTGCAGATAACTGCCGACGGCGGCAATCAAGGAGCCAAAATGCAGGGGGCCGGATGGTGATGGGGCAAAACGACCCCGATAGGAACTGGCGCTCATCGGTAACATCGGATTTGAATAGACGGATCTCGGCGCTGAGTCTGACACAGGGCACGGGCTGGTCGCAAACAGAAGCCAAGTCTGTGGCTATAACCCCGTGGCCATAACAAAGAGAAGAGGGAGCCATCGGCTCCCTCGGGTATTGCTGCTCGAATGACAGGCTTAGCCGGCCATCTGCTTTTCTTTGATTTCGGCCAGGGTCTTGCAGTCGACACACAGCTCGGCGGTCGGACGGGCTTCCAGACGGCGGATGCCGATCTCGATACCGCAGTGTTCGCAGTAACCGAAATCATCGTCTTCGAGCTTGACCAGCGTCTTCTCGATCTTCTTGATGAGCTTGCGTTCGCGATCGCGGGCACGCAGCTCCAGTGCAAATTCTTCTTCCTGGGCCGCGCGGTCGACTGGATCGGGGAAATTGGCCGCTTCGTCCTTCATGTGATCGACAGTACGGTCGACTTCTTCACGCAGCTGGTTACGCCAAAATTCGAGGATTTTGCGGAAGTGTGCCTTCTGCGCCTCATTCATGTACTCCTCACCAGGTTTGGCCTGATAAGGCGCTACACCGGCGATGGCCATAGGGCCCAGAGATTTGTTGATATCGCCTACTGGCATGTTGATCTCCTAGTTCGCACAACGCCGCACGTCACAGTGTGCTGGCTACTGATATTCTGAGGGCGGTATCTATAACAGAAGGTTTTGGCTCGAGCAAATACGTTGATGTTTTTTGTTAGCCAGACCTGCTTTTGTTATTCCGCCCCTCGTCATGACAAAACAACTCGCGGCAAGACGCGAGTTACGAGCATCTTGCATGTCGCTTTTGCCACCTCCAGACGCAAATCGCGGCAAATGTAGCAAAAAACGCACTGTATTCGAATGAATCACAATCACCTGTTTACTGGTTGCCGGTTTTCACTCCGCTCTCCGGGCTAAGCCGTGATAGGTCTGATGCGGCGCTCACGCTATCATGGTGGCTCTATTTTTTGGTTATAGCAGACAAGCCCCATGTTGGATGACTCAGCGCACACAAAAACCACATTAACCACTCGTCAGGTGGCATCACTCGATCTTCCTGATTTGCAAAGGGCATGCCTGATCCGGCGCTATCAGCGTTTTCTGGCGGATGTCCAGTTGGCGGATGGTCAGGTGGTGACCTTGCATTGCCCAAATACCGGGCGCATGACCGGTTGTGCCGAGCCTGGTTGGGGCGTCTGGTTTTCAATTTCCGCGAATCCGGCCCGCAAATATGCCCGCACCTGGGAGCTCAGCGAGTCGGCCGCAGGCCATCTGATCGGCGTCAATACATCCCGTGCCAATACGCTGGTGGCCCAGGCGATCCAGGCGGGAGTGATCCGCGAGCTGCAAGGGTACGCACGGCTGCGTCAGGAGGTGCGCTATGGCGATGAGCGCAGTCGCATCGATCTGTTGTTGGAGCAGGGGCCGGTGGCCGATTGCTATATCGAGGTCAAGAGCGTGACCCTGCTGGGGGATGTCGCCCGTCCTGAGTTGGCCCGTGATGGTGTGGGCTTCTTCCCCGATGCGCCGAGTGAGCGGGCTTGCAAGCATCTGCGCGAACTCATCCGCATGCGGCAGGCCGGTTTTCGGGCTGTCATCCTGTTTTGCGTGCAGCATACCGGCATCCAGCTAGTTCGCCCTGCCAGCCATATCGATCCTGAATACGGCGCCTTGTTGCAGGAAGCCGCTGCCGCCGGGGTTGAACTGCTGGCCTATGGGGCTGATATCACTCCCCGACAGATGGTCCTGACCCGGCGATTAGCGGTCGAATGGTGAAGGCTGCGGGATAAAGGGCCAACTGGCTAGTTGGATGTAGCGCACGCCAGTGGGCGTCGAGCGGGATTCATACAGATGCAGAGCCGTGGCTTGCAGGGGGATGGGGGGCACTGTGTCTCGAGGATTGGTCGCAGCCTTGCGTAGCAGGGTGACATGAGGGCGATAGGGGCGCTCTTCGACGCCGATGCCGATTGCTACCAGCGCCGTACGCAGGGCCGCTTCGAGTTGCAATAAAGGTTCTTGCGGCTGACTGGGGGCAATCCAGGCCACCTTGGCCTTGGGAAATAGCCCCAGATGATCCAGCTGGATGGTAAACGGCTTGATAGCCAATGCCTCGACCACCCGGCTCGCCTGTTGGCTCAGCAGCGGGATCTGGCTCATGGGCTGGTTGCCGAGAAACAGCAGGGTCAGATGCAGGTTTTCCGCGCTGACAGGGCTTGGCTTGCTGCTTGACTCTGGATGGCCGATATCCAGCAGCAGCTGCTGTTGTATGGCCACCAGAGGCTTGGCCTGTGACGTGGCATCCAGGGCAAAAAACAGTCGGATCGGCGTTGGGGGGGCGGTTGACATCTGGGCTCCACTGGCTCGCATCATCGGATGCCATTGTGCCAGCCCAGCGGTGGAGTTGTCTTGCGCGGGTGGTGAGGGAAACAAAAAAAGAGGGCGCCGCAGCGCCCTCTGGTTGTGTCGGTTTGCACCGGGTTTAACAGCAAGCTTTGCCGTAGAAAGAGGCTTCGTACAGCGCCTTGACGTCGGCGACGCTCGGCTTGCCCGGGTTGGTCCAGGTGCAAGGGTCGGCGTGGGCATTCTGGCTCATGCGATCCAGTACCTGCTGGAACTTGGTTTCGACAAAGGCCACCTCATCGCACTGCTTGAAGCAGCAGGGGATACTCAGCTTCTTATTCAGTGCTTCGATGGCGGTTGGCAGATCGTCGATACCGAGCAACTTCTCGACTCGATCGTACTTGTCGGTGAACTGACGATTGAAGCGGATCACATAAGGCAGCAGGATCGCATTGGC
>JAYRLO010000057.1:11285-12716 GCA_041905215.1 Aeromonadaceae bacterium | reverse complement strand
GCCGAGTTTTTCAAAATGATGAAAGCTCTGGGCACCCATCACACTCGCATCATAAGCATAACTGTAGCGCTCATAGGGGCCTAAATACTCATAAGGCTGCATGGCATCCATAAACAAACGCAGCTGCTCATAGGTCTGATTCGGGTGCAATAACATCAGAGTGAAGCTTCCTCCTTGCGATTCATAAAAATCCTCCAAGTCCAGTATCCCAGTTAAAAAAAACTTCCGAAATGTCGGCATACGATTTCGGCGACTAAACGAGGGATCGGCAACCCGCCAGCGCTTTTCGATCTCTTTCCATTGCAGCTTACGCGCCTTCACCCACTCCTTGTCCTCGGTTTTCCAGTCAGCGAGGTTAAATTCGGTCAGCATAATGTCTGCTCCCTAGACATGATTTATGAATTTTCTGATCTGGCGTTTAGCTTTGGTGTGCACCCATCCGCCATGGATAATGGGTGCCAATCATATCCGCTATGCAAACCATAAACCTGGATCTTCGTAACGCAAACCGCCTGTGCATCGCCACCCCGTACACCACGAACCTTCCGAATGATGCGCTCTCAGTGCAAGACATCTGGATCGTTGAGCAGGGGATCATGCAACTCAGGGATGAGCTGGCCCTCCTGGCCCGGGCATTCACTGCGGTTGGGGAAGCCCTGCTGCCAGCTCAACTGTTTGGCCGCCAGCCAGCCCTTAATGGTTTCCGCAGCGGTCGGTTGCTTCTTATATTCCCCATCCACTAACACATAATGGACAAACAGCTCATCTTTTTTGACAAAGCCTTTTTTGGCATCACCCTGCTTGAGTGATTCAAAATATTTGCGCCATAGGATGATATCTTGTATTCCATCGTCATTGATATCACCGAAGAAGAGTTTACCGAAAGAGCGATAGCCCACACCAAAACTATTATAGCGATCACCAAAATCATAAATATATTGCGGAATGGCTGGGTTCTTAGCATCAGTCAACCCGTATGTATCTCTATCATCGTCGTCAGGGATCCTGGCATTGTCATACTCCAGAATCGAGGAAAATATGACCTTTTTTATTTTAGTTGAGAATATAGCGAGACTGGAGGGACCGCAGCACCAAACAGAATAAACAATTCCGGCTGTCCATCCTTGTCTAAGTCCGTATATCGCATGGGGTGAGCATATAAACAACCAGGACCAAGAACTGCTGATGCATAGGCAAAATCTTGATTACCGACTTTATCGTTAACCTTGTTTTCGACATCCGGAGTGACATTAACCCTCCACCCTCCAAGGTATTTTTCAGAATTGAGATCGAAAGTTCGCACATATAAATCACTGAAAAATGCGTAATATATAGCCCCATGACCAAAATCAGTCATTGTTACAGGACTAGTTGAACCATCATAATGAGCTGCCTCACCGACTATCATTATTTTCTTTTCATTTTCACTTA
>JAYRLO010000057.1:0-11275 GCA_041905215.1 Aeromonadaceae bacterium | reverse complement strand
AGCATGTAGGCGGGATATGATGAGACTAGATTCGGAATAAAACTATCAGCCAGCACATCAACACCACACACCAGCAATATTAATAAAATGCAGCATTCCTTGCGCAAATTTAACGTCATATCACATCTACCATTATTCGTTTATTTAAAATAATTCGTTCAAGAACAAACTGTTGTCGACCTAACCCGAGCAATACTTTCGGCCTGTAACTATCCCAGTGGGCATTGCCATTTATCCCAGATTTTTTGCCATTCCTGTTCCCCATCCGCAAAAAATTGCTCCAGATTTCCAGACATAAACACGATAGGGTAATTTCACGTCAGTTTCATTGTGTAAAAGTTGGATAGAATAGCCGTTGGTCTTGTCATTACCAGATGCTGCCGCAGAACATGAGAGTTCCATTCCATTAATGCCACTCCGTTAGCAAAGCGCGGGGGCATCAGCCCTTCTTGCCCCGGCGCCCCGAAGAAAGAGGCCTCGCACGCGCGAGGCCTCTGGGCTATCACTCACTGGCTGCGCAATGGTCGCCCCAGGTGATGGGGGCTCGCCTCATGCCAGATCACCTCCAGACCTCGTTGGCGTATGGCCGCAGCCACGTTGCCAGCCGAGCGTTCATCGTTGATGGTGAACTGCTCGAGTTCGACCTGGCGCTGGGCATACCCCCCAGGCTGGGTACTCGAGCCTGCGCTGACACTGGTGATCCCCAAGGGGATCACGGCGTCGCGGAAGGTTGCCGATTCTCGCGTCGATAGCGACAGCTCGACCTCGTGATCCAGTAGGCGCCTGGCAAAAATCAACTGCACCTGTTGCCGTTCACTGACCGTATAGGTTGGATTCCCGCCGCCGGCACAGGGTCTGAGTCGGGGAAATGAGAGCGAATAACGACTCTTCCAGTAGCGCTTGCGCAGGTAGCCAAGGTGATGCGCCAACATCAGTGAGTCGACGCGCCAGTCCGCCAGCCCCAGCAAGACCCCGAGGCCAATCTTGTCGATACCGGCCTCCCCCAGGCGATCAGGCGTTTCCATCCGCCACCGCATGTCCTGTTTTTGCCCGCGCAGATGGTGGTGGTTATAGGTCGGCTGATGGTAACTCTCTTGATACACCATGACCCCATCGAGGCCCAGCTCGATCAGCTCCCGGTACTCCTCGGTCGCTAACGGCTGCACCTCCATCATGAGGTAGGCGGCATAGGGTTTGACAATCGGCACCATGCGGCGGAAATAGTCCATTCCGCTCTTCTTCTCATGCTCCCCCGTCACCAGCAGCAGGCTTTGATAGCCCATTTGCCGGATCGCCTCACATTCGCGCCGCACCTCCGCTTCGTCCAGGATCTTGCGCCGTATCTTGTTGCTCATTGAAAAGCCGCAGTAGCTGCAGTCGTTGGCACAGAGGTTGGCAAGATAGAGGGGCAGATACATGCTCACCCCCTGGCCAAAACGCTGGCGGGTCAAGGCGTGGGCCTTGGTCGCCATCTGAGCCAGATAGGGCTCCGCCGCTGGCGAGATCAGGGCGGCAAAATCGTCCAGCCCGATCGAGTCGAGGCCAAGTGCGCGCTCTACATCCGCCGCGCTGGCGTCATGGATGATCTGCGCCAGCCGCTGCCAATCCAGCTGTTGCCAGAGATTGTAGAAGCTCATGGTATCTCCTTAAGCCAGAGAGGCGAGAAAGGCATCCAGCGGGCTCGAGGCTTCGGCCTGCGCTCGCCGCCGGGCCACTCCCGCCTCATAGGCCAGACGACCGGCCTCTACCGCCAGACGAAATGCCCGCGCCATGGCAACCGGGTCACCCGAGACGGCGATGGCGGTATTCACCAGTACGGCATCCGCCCCCAACTCCATCGCCTCGGCCGCATGGGATGGCGCACCGATCCCGGCATCCACCACCACTGGCACCTGCGCCTGCTCGATGATGATCTTCAACATTTCGCGCGTTGAAAGCCCCTGATTGGAGCCGATTGCCGCCCCCAGCGGCATGACGGCCGCACAGCCGACAGACTCCAGATGCTTGCAGAGCAGCGGATCGGCGCCGCAATAGGGCAGCACGATAAACCCCTCCGCAACCAGTTGTTCTGCCGCCTTGAGCGTCTCTATCGGATCGGGCATCAGATAGCGCGGGTCAGGATGGATCTCCAGTTTCAGCCAATTCGTCCCCAGGGCTTCCCGGGCCAGCCGAGCTGCAAAGATGGCCTCGTCAGCCGTTCTCGCCCCCGAGGTATTCGGCAGCAAATTGACCTGCAACGACTGCAAGGGGGTGAGGATCTGCTCATCCTGACCATCCAGCCGCACCCGCTTGAGCGCCATGGTGACCAGCTCGGAGCCGGATGCCTCAATGGCGCGGGCCATGATGTGTGCCGAGGCAAACTTCCCCGTCCCGGTAAATAGCCGGGAGTGAAAAGACTTTCCGGCAATCTGCAATGTTTGACTCTCGATTCTCGCGACCATGATTAACCTCCGGCGATTGCCTGAAACAGTTCGACCGTATCCCCGCCGCCGATGGGCTGCTGTGACCAGCATGAGCGCGGAATGACTTGCTCATTGATCGCCACCGCCAGCCCCGGGCGGATCATGGGCTCCCCACTGGCATTTTCGACGCCATACCCCTCTTTCAAGAGCAGTGCATACACAGTCAGGCCTGCCTGGCCATCACGGGGTTGCCCGTTAAATTGAAATGTCATACGTCCTCACTGGGTTCAACAGAGTGGCAAACCGGGCACGTCGCGTCGGCTTGCAGGGCAACGCGGCGCCAGCGCGCCGTCAGGCCATCAAAATGGAGCAAGGCGCCCAAGGCTGGCGTGTCGATACCACATAAGAACTTGATGGCTTCGAGCGCCTGGAGTGACCCCATCATGCCAACCACGGGGCCAAGGACACCGGCGGTGCGGCAGTTTTGCTCCGGCTCGTGCAGGGTGGGATAGAGGCAGTGATAGCAGCCATGGCGAGCCTGCCCCCGCCTCTGCAACCGCAAATCCAGCAGCAGAAGCGATCCCTGCCACCCTTGGGCGGCGGCACTGAGCAAGGGGATCCCCAACTCGACACAGGCCCGATTGACCCGTTGCCGGGTCGCCATGTTGTCACTGCCATCAAGCACCAGATCGACCGGACGCCCCTCCGGCAGCAACAACTCCCGCCAGTTATCCGCCTCCAGTGCCGCAACCGGCGTCACCTTGATGAGCGGGTTGAGCTGTGTGAGTCGCTTGGCGGCCTGCTTGGCCTTGTGCTGTCCCAGCTCGGCGACGCTGTAGAGGATCTGCCGTTGCAGGTTACTGACTTCGACCCTGTCCTTGTCACTGAGCCAGAGCTGACCCACACCAGCGGCCGCCAGATAGAGAGCGGCCGGGGAGCCAAGCCCGCCCAGCCCGACCATCAGGACGCGGGCCTGCCGCAGTTTCAATTGCCCCGCCTCCCCGAGTTCGGGTAACAGCAGTTGCCGCCCATAACGCCGCCACTCGGCGTCATCCAGCACAGAGGCTGGATCCGACTCGTGATGGGGGGATGTCATTGAACAAGATGCCGTCGGGTTAGACATGGGCGGCCTCCTGCACACTCGGCTGCCCATCGAATCTGCGCAGTAGGGTTTGGGTGGTGCGCTCTGGCGTCTCCGAGCCGGTTATCGCCGTTACCATGGCCACCGAGCCCACCCCGGTGGCGAGCACGGCATCCACCCGCTGCGCCGTGATGCCGCCAATCGCTACGGTTGGCCACTTTTCCAGCAGGCGAACGTATTGCGCCAGGCGCACGAGCCCTTGGGGGGCTGATGGCATCTCCTTGGTTTTCGTTGGAAATATGTGGCCGAGTGCAATATAGGAGGGGCGAATGGTCAGGGCGCGGGCTATCTCATAGTAACCGTGGGTGGAGATGCCAAGGCGTAAGCCCGCCTGCTGGATCGCCAGAAGATCGGCACACTGCAGATCCTCCTGCCCCAGGTGAACACCATAGGCGCCATGTTTGAGGGCCAGTTGCCAGTGGTCGTTGATGAACAGCCGGGCGCCATAGCGGCGGCCCAGCGCGATCGCCTGGCGGATCTGCTGCTCCAGCTCGGGGTGAGAGGCCGTCTTGATCCGCAACTGCAGCGTTCGGACGCCCCAGGCTAGTAGTTGTTCAACCCAGCGCAGCGAATCGACCACGGGGTAGAGCCCCAGGCGTGAAGGACAAGCGGCAAAGGCCTGGGTCGGTAACGGCCGCGCGTGGGCGTCATGCCGCGGCTCGTCAGCGGTTGCCCCCTCCCAGAGTAACTGCAGGCTCTGCGCTGCCATCGAGCCGGGCAATAACACCTGCGGAAAGTGCTCGGCAGACGACGGCCAGCCGAGGTGGGCCACCGGGCCGGGCCCCTGACCCACCGCCTGGGCGGCACTGAGCCCCTGTTGCAGATAGGCGCGAGCCAAGGTGATGGCGTCGGCAAGCTCATACGCCTGCGCGACGAGTGCGGCAATCGCGGAGGCGTAACAACAGCCAGTGCCATGGCCATGGGGCGTCGCCAGACGCGGTGTGCCAAGCCAGAAACTGTGCACGCCATCGCTGTAGAAATCCAGGCAATGCTCTCCCTGCCAGGCAAGATGCCCCCCTTTGACCAGGACGGCATTAACACCGCGCCGCCGCAAAGCGGCGACCGCCTGCACCACTCCGGCTGGCGAATCTGGCTCTATCCCGGTCAAGGCCTGCAACTCCGATGCATTGGGGGTGATGAGATCAAGCTCCGGCAACAACAGATCCAGCCCTTGTAGCAGATCAGGGGCCGCCATCGCCTGCCCTGAGCTGGCAACGGCGACCGGATCGTAGATCACGAACGGCGCTGGCCTGCCGGAGTCATGCCTTAACTGGTGCAACCGCGTGGCCAGAAGCGCCATGTGGTCTCTACCCGGCAAGAGGCCTATCTTGATGGCCACAGCGGGCAGATCCTCAGCAAGCGCATCGAGTTGGGCCACAAAACTCGAGGGCCGCACCGCATCAACGCCTCTGACGCCCACTGAGTTTTGCGCCGTGATCGCCGATATGACGCTGCAGCCGTGAACGCCCAGATCATGAAAGGTCAGCAGATCGGCCTGGATACCGGCGCCGCCGCCGGAATCCGAGCCGGCGACCGTCCAGACGATGGCGCGGCGCGAGTGCGGCTTGGGTCCATCCATGAGGCCATTCATGCATCCACCCCACAGCGGGTTTCAACGGCTGGCAGATAGAGCTCACCGCCTTGCGCCTTGAAGCGGGCGGCCTGCTCGCTCATCCCCTCCTGGTGTTGCTGCACCAGCTTGGCGGCTTCGATGTCCCTCACCTCCTGGCTAATCTTCATGGAGCAGAATTTGGGGCCACACATGGAGCAAAAATGGGCCACCTTGCCAGATTCCTGTGGCAGATCCGCATCGTGATAGGCGCGCGCCGTATGCGGATCTAATGCCAGATTGAACTGATCTTCCCAGCGGAATTCAAAGCGGGCCTTGGACATGGCATCGTCACGAAGACGGGCTCCCGGGTGCCCCTTGGCCAGATCTGCGGCATGGGCGGCGATCTTGTAGGCCATCAGCCCCTGTTTGACATCGTCCTTGTTCGGCAGCCCCAGGTGCTCCTTGGGCGTGACATAACAGAGCATGGCGCAGCCATACCAGCCAATCATGGCGGCGCCGATCCCCGAGGTAAAATGGTCATAGCCAGGGGCTATGTCGGTCGTCAGCGGGCCCAGGGTATAGAAGGGTGCGCCGTGGCAGTGTTTGAGCTGTTCATCCATGTTTTCGCGGATGAGGTGCATGGGCACATGCCCGGGCCCTTCGATGATCACCTGCACATCATATTCCCAGGCGATGGTGGTCAGCTCCCCCAGCGTACGCAGCTCGGCAAATTGCGCCTCATCATTGGCATCGGCAATTGAGCCAGGGCGCAAACCATCCCCCAGCGAGAGCGCCACATCGTACTGGGCACAGATTTCACAGATCTCGCGAAAATGGGTATAGAGGAAGTTCTCCTGATGATGTGCCAGACACCATTTGGCGATGATGGCCCCGCCACGGGAGACGATCCCGGTCACCCGCTTGGCCGTCAACGGCACATGCGCCAGCAGCAATCCCGCGTGAATGGTGAAGTAGTCGACGCCCTGCTCGGCCTGCTCGATCAGCGTGTCGCGCATCACCTCCCAGCTCAGTGCTTCGGCGACGCCGTTGACCTTCTCCAGGGCTTGGTACATGGGAACCGTGCCGATCGGCACCGGGCTATTACGCAGGATCCACTCCCGCGTCTGGTGGATATGCCGCCCGGTACTCAGATCCATGACGGTATCTGCCCCCCAGCGCGTGGCCCAGACCAGTTTCTCCACCTCCTCCTCGATGGAGGAGCTGACCGAGGAGTTGCCTATGTTGGCGTTAACCTTCACCAGGAAATTGCGGCCGATGATCATGGGCTCGGCCTCGGGGTGGTTGATATTGGCCGGGATGATGGCGCGGCCTTCAGCCACCTCGCGGCGCACAAACTCCGGCGTAATGACCTGCGCGGCTCCGGTCGCCAGCCCCTGATTCTCGCGCAGGGCGATAAACTCCATCTCGGGCGTGATGACTCCGGCTCGCGCATAGTGCAGTTGCGTCACGCGGCGACCAGCGCGCGCACGACGGATCGGTGCCCGCCGCTGCATCTGCGCCACCTGGGGCGCCAGATTTTCCTGCTGTGCCCGGGCATAGGTCGAGTTCGGTGCCGCTACCCATTCACAATCGTCACGCTCAGCAATCCAGTTGGCACGCAACAAGGGCAAACCGCAGGTGACATCGATGGTCTGAGCGGGATCGCCATAGGCTCCGGCCGAGTCGTAGACCAGCACGGGGGCATTGGATTCGTACTGGGGGGTGTCGGGCGTACCGCCGATTAACGTGGGCGTAAGATGAATACGCCGCATCGGTACCTGGATATCGGGGCGTGAACCCTGCAGATAGAGACGGTCCGAATTGGGGAATGTTTCACCCGCCAGACGGGTCAGGTTATCTCTGGCCTGCTCACGACGAAGGCGACGGGATGGCGCCTCGGCGGATGAGGAGGCGGCGACAGTAGACGAATCATTAGACATAGCAAAGCTCACCTTGAAATTAAAAAGAGTGGTTTGCTTGTCTGGAGTGGCGTTGGAGGAGTAATGACCTGATGACTCAGGTTCCAGCCAGAAAGAGTGTGGCTGTGGTTTACATCATCAATCGAGCCCAGCAATGGTGCTCGTCAAGACGATACCTTACCCTTGTATCCCTTCGCAGGTATTAGCCTGATCAGGTTCAACGGATCCCGAATTAACGGTCTCAGCCCAGTTGGGCACTCCGACAAGATGTGCATGAGTATGCAGCAATGACTCCCCGAGGTGCAACAGGAACCAAAACCGGCTTGGGGACATCTGACCAGCCAGCAATCGCTGCAACAGGCCCGATTGGCCGCCATTGCGTGCTCGCTAATGGCTCTACCGCGTGTTGAGAGGAAGAAACCGTGCCGCATTTTCTTGGCGTGAACGGCATTGCCCAAGTGCGAGGGCGTGCGCATCCGATGGGAATGGAAAGAGAACTTGCAGGATCGATCTACTGGCCAGTCGGCTTGAAATAACTATTCACGAGTCGCGCGACCCACCCTTCGGCCACCATATCCGCTAATGCCTTATCCAATAGAGCCACCTCCTTGTCGATACCAGCTGTCTTGCTGTAGCCGATGTAGAGCTCAATCTGCTGTGGTGGCTGATAGGGGGTGGGCACTATCTTTCCGGTCAACCCCATCTCATGCAGGGCATAATCAACTTGGCAGTCGGTACCGACAAATAGGTCATTGCGCCGTTTAAGTAATTTACCGGGCAACTGGCTCTCATTTAAGACCCCATTTTTAGTGAGCGAGGCATCGCTGTCGAATGGCTCGAAGTAGGCAGAGCCATGCACATAACCGATTATTTTCCCCTGCAAATCCTCATAGCTTCGCACCTGCTTGGCCGTAGCCGGTAAGCCATAGAAGGCCGGGTGGCAGCGATAATAGGGGGTAGAGAGATAGCCAATATACTTTTGACGGGCGGGGGTTTTGGCCAGGCTGGTGATTAAGTCCACGCGCCCGCCTTGCATATCCCGCAGGGCCCGGGCAAACGGATAGCGCAGCAGATAAATTTGAATGCCGGTTCGCGAGGACATCTCGAGCAGCAGTTCACGGTCGATCCCATCAAAACCTGAATCCGAACTGACGGAGTTCGTGTTGATGATGAACGGCGGCCAATCATCCATAGCCGCAAATAGCATGGTTCTAGCCTGAACTGACGTGCTCAAGATGGTAAGAATCAGGCAAAGCAGCAACCCAGTGAACTGGCTGCGGGAGATCCTGGCGATTCTCATGGCTTACCCCCAAGCTGGAAAATGGTTCAGCAATCATGCATGACCCGACTTTCGGCTCATTCGATCATAACAATAACCTGAAATACTAGTTTGGACTGCCGTCTCGCATGATGCTGTGATCAAACACCACTCGAAAATGGCTATTACCAAAATATGGATAGCAAATGAAACCCATAATCCGACCGATAACCATGCAGGGTAATCATGCGCCGCCAGACGGAAAGCCGTGGCTTGAAGTTGTCGCCTATTTCGCCAAGCGGGCTTGTGCCTTAGACCATTTTGCTTCAGGATCTAGCCGTCATCTTCCACCATGGATACCACAATGAGCCAACTGACCACCGATCTGAATGCCAACTACGACCTTCTCCTGACCCAAGCCCGTGAAACCGGGGTTCTGTGGGGTCTGCAATTTGGCGAAGATTGGGTTGTGTGCGACTCAAATGAATTTGCAGAAACTGATGTGCTGCCTCTATGGTCCAGCGAGGAAGCGGCCCGAGCTCATTGCGTCGAAGAGTGGGCCGATTACACGCCAGTCGCCATCGATCTGGAAACCTTCTTTGAAGAGTGGGTCAACGATTTGGGCGAAGATGGCGTGCTGATTGGCACAAACTGGAATGACGATCTGGATGGCCTGGAAGTTGATCCTCTGGAGCTTGCCAAGGATCTCGCCGAAGTTGACGAATAACGGCCGTCTCCAGCCATTCAAACAGCCCTCCATCGAGGGCTGTTTCATTGGTAACGAGCAATGACTCGCTCAACCTCACCGTCACGAATCAGTTGCTGCAATTGACTCTCCAGTGTCGGAGCCAGCGAGAGTAACGAAGAGCGTTTTGAGAGGCCAAAATAGACATTGGTTGGCAAATCAAAGCGCAAAGCGGCCTTCTTGAACTGCCCCTGCCAGCCATACTCCTTGATCAGATAATCCCCTTCACTCTCGGTGCTGATAACCAGATCGAGACGCCCTACCGCCAATTTTTTAAAATTGAGCACATGGGAAGCCACATCCTGCTTCTGCAGCTTGGAGTCTTCATCGAATCGGGCGCCATATCTGGCGCCACGCTTCACACCGATATCCAGACCATAGAGCTGTTCGTAGATCGCGACTTGTCGGGGATCCCCGGCTCGTAGATAGAATACTTTGGTGCTATGGGTCTGATAGGGAGCCTCCAGAAAACGGATGGACTGCTCGCGTTCACGGGTGCGCAACAGGTTGGTGATGATGTCAGCATCACCGGATTTGATCATCTCTAGGCAACGGGCCAGCGGCGCCGCTTTTACCTGCAACGACAGCCCATTGGCATCGGCCAGTCGCTGCAAGATCTCCATGTCAATTCCGCCATATTTATGGTTTGACTCGAGGATCTTCCAAGGCTCAGCCTCACTGAAGGCCACCACCAGCTCTCGTTCACTGCCCCACGCATTGGCGATTGTCACCACGCTCAAAATCCAGGCCACCAGTAGTTGCCGCATCCATCACCTCATCCATGAGTAACCCATTGATATTGAAGCCTCATCGGCACCATGTATACCACAATAATCTCGGATCCGAGTCCTTGGCTCCAAGACAAAACAATGAGCCGGGCTCCCGCCCGGCTCATAAAACGGTTAACGCTTCCGGCTATCCATGATCTGGATATTTACGATAGATCTCTTCGATAGCCGGCAGATTCGCCAAAAACATCTTAACCAGGGTTGGATCAAAGTTCCGACCAGCCCCCTGCCGGATGTAATCGATGGCATCGCTAAACTTCCAGGCGATCTTGTAACAGCGAGGGCTCACCAGGGCATCCAGCACATCGGCGATCGCGACAATGCGACCCGCCAGATGGATCTCCTCGCCTTTCAGACCACGGGGATAGCCGGAACCATCCCAACTTTCGTGGTGCTCATGGGCTATGGTAGCTCCCAGCTGCAACACCCGTTTGTCTGACTTGCTCAACAGCTCGTAGCCAATCCGCGAATGAGTTTGCATCAAAGCCCACTCATCAGGCTCCAACTTCCCGGGTTTATTCAATACATTATCCGGGATCCCGATCTTGCCCACATCATGCAGCGGTGCCGCCTGGCGGATAAACTCGATATCACGCTCCTGCATTCCCGAGAGCTGGCCAAGCAGGGCGGCAATTTCACCGACCCGTTTGACGTGAGCCCCTGTCTCCTTCGAGCGTTTCTCAACCGCCTCACCCAAGATGAAGATCGTCGACTTCTGGGTCTCTTCTATCTCTTCGCGCAGCAGCAAACTCTCATAGGTGATCGCCACATTGGCGGTGAAAATTTCCAGCAACTCCCGGGCATCGGCATTGATCGAATCGACAAAGGACATGTAAACCACGGTCTCGGCTCCCGCCTTACTGTGGTAATAGCAGGTGAAGAAGTGAGCCCCGAATTGGCTGCGGCGATCACGCAACGCATTATGCAGGGCGTCACGCACCTCGGTGGGCAGATTGTCGGTATCTTCATCGATATGTAACTTGGAATAGGCCTCGGTGGCCGCCAGAACCTTGAGACGGCCATCCTCGGATGAGGCGGCATAAGCGGAGACGCGGCTGGCACACAAGCCATCACCATTGAGATTCAGCAAGAAATTGACCTGTTCCAGGACCGCCGATGCAAATCGCCGCAGGTTATGGGAGTCGTAAACCTCGGTGATCGCCTCGATGGCTCGCCGCAATCCGGTGCGGGCCTGCTCCAATCGCATGATATCGCGATAGGCACGCAGCGAGGCGTAGAAAACCGTGACCAGCTTGCCATGGGTCAGATCGGTCTTCTCTTTGTAATCATTGATGTCATAGGTTTTGATCACTTGCTCTTCGGGCGCCTGGCCGGGTTGGCCAGTCCGTAACACGATCCGCACATTGCTGTTATGCAAATCTTCTCGAATGTAGCGAGCCAGTTCGAGACCTGCGGTATCTGTCTCCATCACCACATCCAGCAAGATCAGCGCTATATCGTTTCGCGACG
>JAYRLO010000056.1:0-12731 GCA_041905215.1 Aeromonadaceae bacterium | reverse complement strand
GTCTGTCATATTTCGCCCAAAGCAACTCGCGGTAGTTCGCCTGATCTGCTCTTTGGCATTCGCGACACGAGTTAAGAGGATATCGATGAGTAGTGTTTCCCTGATGGCATCATCCAAGTTGCCAACCCCCTGGGGTGTATTCACCCTGGTCGGATTCCAAGAAGTGGCTACTGGCAAAGACCATGCGGCACTGGTGATGGGAGACATCACAAGCCCCGAGCCAGTTCTCGGTCGCATTCACTCCGAGTGTCTGACAGGGGATGCGCTCTTTAGCTTGCGCTGTGACTGTGGCTTCCAACTCCAGGCGGCGATGCAACGAATAGCCGAAGAAAAGCGAGGAGTTCTGCTCTATGTCCGTCAAGAGGGGCGCGGCATCGGGTTACTCAACAAGATCCACGCCTATCAACTGCAGGATCAGGGAGCCGACACCGTTGATGCCAATGTTGCATTGGGCTTTGCCGCTGATCAGCGCGACTATACCATCTGTGCAGATATGTTGAAGCTGCTGGGTGTTCAGCAACTCCGTCTGATGACCAACAACCCGCGTAAACTCAGTGCCATGGAGCAAATGGGAATTCATGTCTCCGAACGAGTGCCTTTGCAGGAAGGGAAGAATCCGTATAACGAATTCTACCTGGCCACCAAGGCCGGAAAATTGGGACATCTGTTGCAATCCAATACCGGTGACTCGTCGCAAGATTGATACGGCTACCGCAATGAAAACGGGTTTTCAAAATCAAACGGCACCAATGATGGTGCCGTTTTTCATGCTGCGCCAAGGAGGATGATCGAGGTGACTCAGCTCGATTCGAGAGCCTTAGCCAGGGTGTTCTCTACCTGCGGCAGGCTAAAAAGCAATCCCTGGGTAGGCAGGGCAGAAAAACTCCAACTCTGTTGCTGGAATGGAAATTTCAACTGGGCGGCGTGGAGATAAACCCGATCGGACGGCGGAGCACCGTACAACTCATCACCGATAATCGGGGAGCCCAGACTTTTGAGCGCAACACGGATCTGGTGAGTCTTTCCTGTCTTCGGCTGAACCTTGAACAATCGAAGTCCATCCCCCAAACCAAAGCTATCAAACCAGGTAATCGCCGGGTTATGCATGCTGCGAGTCAATAACCAACTGCCTCGCCGCCCCCGCTCCATATCACCCTTGATCCAGCCCTGCTTCTTCTTCGGTTTGTGCTGACTCAACGCCAGATATGTTTTATCCACCTGATGCGCCGCAAAGGCCATGCTTAGCTCCCGATTAGCTTCGGTGGTGCGAGCCAGCAGCAACAGCCCCGAGGTGACCTTATCTAGGCGATGAACAGGATAGAGCATCATGTCCAATTGTCGGCGGGCTTCACTCACCAGCCCGAGAACGCCATTCTCATCGTGCATGCCAATACCAGGAGCCTTGTTGAGAACAACAAACTGCGGATGTATCGCCAGCAACGAAAAACCTTGATAGTGGATGTCAGCCATAACAAGTCAGATGAAAGAGAAACAAAAAGAGCGAGACCTAAGTCTCGCTCCTGCAATCTGGCGGAGGGGGTGGGATTTGAACCCACGGATGGTCGCCCATCGACGGTTTTCAAGACCGTTGCATTAAGCCGCTCTGCCACCCCTCCGAACGGCGAAAATATTACTAAAGGGTTTTGTTCTTGTAAACACTTAATCTAACTCGGAAATTCGTTTGCTTATCCTTTGAGCATCCCAAGATGCTTTTCATCTGCCCAGCGACTTCGCACCGGCATATTTCCGTATTGTCTTATTTTTAAGGTAACATTAACTATCCTGTTCTATGCCTGTCAGCCATGTCTAAATCCTTCGCTCATCTTCTGCGTCGCCTGACAATGGACAGCCACTTGTTCTTTGCTCTGAAAGTCATGGTGGCTATTCTCGGAACCTTGATCCCGGCATTGGCTTGGGGGATGACCCATGAGACCGTCATCCTCTCGCTGGGTGTCGTTGCCGGAGCCATCGGCGAACCCGATGACAGCGTCCCAGGGCGCATCAAGAACCTTGGTGTCACGCTGATCTGTTTTTTGATTGCCACCAGCTCGGTTCAGCTTCTCTATCCCTACCCTTGGTTGTTTGCGCTGGGCCTCTTCATCTCGACTGTCGGCTTTATCATGCTCGGCGCGTTTGGCCCTCGCTATGCGACTATCAGTTTTGGCTCGTTGCTGGTCGCCATCTATTCCATGCTGGGTGCCGCTCATGCCCCCAACTTATGGTTTCAACCATTATGGCTCTGCCTCGGTGCGCTCTGGTATGGTGTTGTATCCTTGCTGTGGCTCAAGGCGCTGCCGCACAAGGCGGTGCATGAACAACTAGCCCAAGTCTTCTTCGCCTTGAGCAGCTATTTTCATGAAAAATCGCATTTCTTCCCGGTCAATCGCGAGCAGATGCCCCTTATTCGCCATAACCTGGCACAGCTAAACATCAGTTGTGTCACCAACATGCAGCAGACCAAAGAGATGCTCAGTGGCCGCCTGACGGCAGGCTGGGATCCCCACCTAGAACGCCTTCTACAGCTTTATCTTCTCGCTCAAGACATTCATGAGCGCGTGGTTGCCAGTCACTACCTCTATGACAAGCTGCAAGACGATCTGCAGCGTCATGCCATTCTTGACGGATTTCGAGAACTGGTCGAGCAATTAGGCACCAGCTGTAAACGGTTGGGATATGCGGTGTTATTGCAGCATGGCTATGTACCGGACAAGGGGCTGATGTGGGCGATGAGCGCCTTGCAGGATCAACTGGCTTATATCCAGATCAAGCAGCCGATGACGCACTCATTGCGCGCCTCGTTGACCTTCCTGCAGCAAAACCTGAGTACGATTCTAGCCCTACTGCAACAGGCTTCGACGCTGACCGAACAGCTGGATGCACCGATAGACCAACTCAGTCACCGAACTTTGGCCCAGTCACCAAGGGCTGATTTGCGCCAGATCGGTCATCAGATCACATCGCCCTCCCCTCTGTTTCGACATGCCTTGCGCATGGCGTTCTGCCTGGTCAGCGGCTATGGCTTGTTACATCTGTTTGCCATCGAGCAAGGCTTCTGGGTTCTGCTGACCTCACTATTTGTCTGCCAGAGTAGTTACACTGCAACGCGGCGCCGTATCTTTCAACGAATTGGCGGCACCTTTCTCGGGATCCTACTGGGAAGCCCGCTGATCTGGTTTCATCCGCCGATCGCTGTGCAACTGGCGGGCATGACCATAGCGGCTGTCCTGTTTTTCTCGCAACTGCGCAACAACTACAGTGCGGCTGTTACCTTCATCACCCTGTATGCACTGAGCGCCTTCGGTCTGATTGGCATTCAAAGCAATGAACTGCTGCTGCCACGACTCACTGACACCCTGCTTGGCGCCGGCATAGCCTTCATTGCTGTGCTTTGGTTCTGGCCAGACTGGCAACATAGATTCTTACCCAAGTTGTTACACAACTCGCTGCAGGCTAACCGGGAGTACCTGGAGATACTGCTGCAGGATCAGAGTGCCGCCGATGCCGAGTTGAATTATCGCATCATCCGTCGGCGCGCTCATGTGGCTGACATGGCACTGGCGCAATCGTGGCAAAACATGCTGGCTGAACCGCGCCATAAGCGGCGCTTTTTGCACCTTTGTGCCGCCTTGACCCAACGCAGCCACACATTGATCGCCTACATCTCGACACTCGGTGCTCACCGCGACCGGCTGACCGGTAAATTTCAGCAGGAGCAGCTACAACTGGCAGAGCGGATCATGCAAACACTGGACGCCGCCGGTGCCGCCATGGCTGGCGTGGCATCCACAGACGATGGCCTGATCATCCAGGAGCATGAATATGCCAATCACTCGAGTGAGCGAACAGATAGCGAGTGGTTAATTCAGCAAGAGTTGTCCTTGATTGCCGAACAAGCCAATGACCTGTTGCGACTGAGTCGGCTCGTCGAGCCCTTGAAGTTGTCAGTCCGCGATTGAGTGATAAAATCGGCAGTCCACTCACCAAAGAGAACAAAAATGTTGGAACTGGCAGGAAAACAGATCGCCACCGATGCTCAGGGCTACCTGCTACATCTGGATGACTGGAATGAAGCAGTGGCTGAAGAGATTGCCGTCATTGAAGGCATCCCATTGAGTGAGGCTCATTGGGAAGTCGTGCTATTTGTGCGGGCCTTTTATCAGGAGTACAAAACCTCTCCGGCCATCCGCTCGTTGGTAAAAGCCATGGAACAAAAATATGGGCCGGAGAAAGGTTCGAGTCGTTATCTGTTTCGCCTGTTTCCTAAAGGGCCAGCCAAGCAGGCAACCAAGATCGCGGGGCTACCGAAACCAGCTAAATGCCTCTGACCGATCCGCAAGCTGCGAGACACCTGGCAAAGGCAATCAGAGTGGTTCGTCGTTATCTTGCCGCATCCGGGTTAACCAGACGGGCTCATCGCTCGTCTTGGTCCAGAAACGGTACAAAAAACTGTATACACGAGCTCTGATCGGAAACCAGCAGACAAATGGAAAGGCTCCGATCCCCAGTAACAGGGCATAACAGCGTCGGATCACGATGTAAGGGATGCTGAACGACTCGGCCATCATCGGCTCCTCATTGCACCATCAATAGCGGTTGTTAACCCTACTATTACTACACCGCAGGACTACGACGCAATAGCAAGGCGCTAACGCACAAATTTCATATCGAGCAAAATTGTGGATCGGAAAATGTGGCAACGACGATGACCGCTTTTGCGAGAGAACCGTTCAGAGATGGCGACAGATAAGAGATATCAGAAAAAAGATGGAGGCGCGTTCCGGAGTCGAACCGGACTAGGCGGATTTGCAATCCGCTACATAACCGCTTTGTTAACGCGCCATATTTGGAGCGGGAAACGAGACTCGAACTCGCGACCCCGACCTTGGCAAGGTCGTGCTCTACCAACTGAGCTATTCCCGCTTTTTGATCTGCCGATGTTTGTCAGCGGTTGGCATTCTAACGGGCTGGAGCTCAGAGTCAACACCATTGCCCGTTTCAAGCAACTGTTCGCTGTAATTTTCAGCGCATCGAACACAAAGCCAACAGCGGCTCACGAGTGAGCCGTCAGGTCACCCCAGGCCGCGCGCAAATACTGCATCATGGAGGAAAATGTCAGAATAACCGCGACATAGAGAAAAATGTAAGCGGCCCACACCATCCAGATATTGGCCTCCCAGATCAGACCGGTCAACGCGATCATCTGGATCGTGGTCTTCCACTTACCCATCCAGCCAACCGCCACACTGGAGCGTTTGCCCAGCTCCGCCATCCACTCCCGCAGCGCAGAGATCAATATCTCGCGGCCAATCATCGTCAGCGCCGGAATCGTCACAATCACGGTATTGTAGTGTTCGACAATCAAAACCAGAGCTGTCGAGACCATGATCTTGTCGGCCACCGGGTCGAGAAAGGCACCAAAGGGCGTACTTTGATTGAGACGACGCGCCAGATACCCATCGAACCAATCCGTGATCGCCGCCAGAACAAACATGCCAGCAGCCCATTGATTGGACCACTCATAGGGCAGATAGAAGAGGATCACGAATACAGGGATGAGGAAAATCCGGAACAGGGTCAGCAGATTAGGAATATTTAACATGATGTTACGCCACGGCAAATGTGCAGGCTCATGTTGCCCGAATCGGTCTAATGATGCAACGCATCGTGTATCTTACTCGCCAACTCGGCACTGATACCGGGAACCGTGGCTAATTGTTCCACACTGGCCTGTTTCACCTCCTGCATTCCCCCCAGATACTTCAGCAGAGCCTGCCGCCGTTTAGGGCCGACACCCGGGATATCTTCCAGGGCACTGGCAACTCGGGCCTTGCTGCGTCTGGCCCGGTGCCCAGTGATTGCAAAACGATGCGACTCATCGCGGATATGCTGGATCAGGTGCAACGCAGGAAGATCGTTCGGCAGATGAAGCTCTTCATGACTCTCCCCGAAGATCAGGGTTTCCAGCCCAGGTTTTCGACTCTCCCCCTTGGCGATGCCAATCAGCAATGGATACTTACCCCCGAGTTTATCCAGATGACGAGCCATGATCTCCTCGGCTCGCACCAGTTGCCCCTTACCACCGTCGATAAACAGGATGTCGGGAACCTTGTCGGCCGCCTGCTGCTTACCGAAACGCCGCTCAAGCGCCTGAGCCATGGCCGCATAGTCGTCACCACCGGTTATGCCGCTGATATTGAAACGTCGATATTCGCTGCTCAGTGGCCCTTCCCGATTGAAAACCACGCAAGATGCCACCGTGTTTTCTCCCATGGTATGGGAAATATCAAAGCACTCCATGCGGGCAATCGGCTCGGACAGCTCCAATAATTCCTCAAGTTGGGCAAACCGCTGCTGCTGGGTCGATTTATGACTCAATTTGCTCAGCAACGCAGCCTGAGCATTGGTGGTAGCCAATTTGATATAGCGAGCACGTTCGCTGCGGGTTCGACTACTCACCCGAACCGCATAGCCAGCCGTCTGGCTGAAGGTGGCAGCCAGAGCCTCTTCATCCTCGAGTTCCCGATCCAGCAGAACCTCACTCGGGATCTGTCGCCCGGCCATGCCAGACAAGTAAAACTGCAGTAAAAAGGCATGAACCAACTCTTCGGATTCGGCATCCACAGGCAGGGTTGGAAAATAGTTCCGACTGCCTAGTACCTTGCCCTGCCGGATAAACAGTACATGCACACTAGCGATACCCTGCCCCTGGGCAGCACCGATAACATCGAGATCATCGAGCACATTGCCACTGACCGACTGCTGCTCTTGGACTTTACGCAACGCCAGCAGTTGATCGCGATAACGAGCCGCCGCCTCGAACGCAAGCTGGCTGCTGGCCTGCTCCATCTTGCCCACCAGGTCGTTGATGACTTGTTGATCCTTGCCCTGCAAGAACAGACGCGCTAATTCAACCTGAGCCTGATACTCCGCATCACTGACCAAACCAGGAACACAGGGGCCAGCGCAACGGTTGAGTTGATAGAGCAGACAGGGGCGACTTCTATTGGCATAAACAGAGTCTTCGCATTGGCGAATGGGAAACAACTTTTGCATCAGGTGCAGACTCTCGCGAACGGCTCCGCCGCTCGGATAGGGCCCATAATAGTCCCCGGCAACCTTGCGAGCCCCGCGGTGGATACTCAGCCGCGGATGATGATGGTGACTGAGTAAGATGTAGGGATACGACTTATCATCACGCAGCAAAATGTTGTACTTGGGCTGATGCTGCTTGATCAGGTTGTGCTCCAGGATCAGAGCCTCAGTCTCGGTATGCGTGACGGTATACTCGATGGCTCGAATATGGCGAACCAGCGCCCGGGTCTTTTCACTGCCGGGATCCCGCCGAAAATAGGAACTCAGTCGCTTGACGAGATCTTTAGCCTTCCCGACATACAGGATGACACCGGCATCATCCAGCATCCGATAAACCCCTGGCTGATGGGGGACTGAGGCTAAAAATGCTTTATGGTCAAACGACTCCGACATGCGACTCCCCGGACATTGATATAAAAAAGGTGGCCTAGGCCACCTCTTTGTTGTTTGCTCACCAGACTCAGAGTGACTGGGTATCTAGCATACCGTAGCGCATCGCCATTCGCGTCAGCTCGACATCACCTTTGATCTGCAGCTTGTCAAACAACCGATAGCGGTAACTATTGACCGTTTTCGGGCTCAAACTAAGTTGCTCCGCAATATCAGTCACCTTATTGCCACGGGTGATCATCAACATGATCTGCAGCTCGCGCTCGGAGAGTGTCTTGAACGGATTCTCCGCGTCATGAGAAGAAAATTGGCTCAACGCCATCTGCTGGGCAATTTCAGGCGAAATATAACGCTGCCCAGCATGCACGGCACGAATGGCATGGATCATCTCGTCAGGCGCCGAGGATTTGGTCAGATAACCTGCAGCACCCGCCTGCATCACCTTGGTTGGAAACGGATTCTCGCTGTGCACCGTCAACACGATAATGCGGGCATCCGGTCGAGCCCGCAGGATTTTCTTTGTGGCTTCCAAGCCCCCAATACCCGGCATATTCATGTCCATCAGGATCACATCGGCTTCATGCTCGCGACACCACTGAACCGCAGTCTCGCCATTAACAGCCTCGCCCGTGACCTTTAAACCCCGAACATCCTCGAGTATGCGACGAATCCCTGTGCGTACCAGTTCATGATCATCAACCAGGAATACGCTAATCAATCAAGTTTCTCCGCTTGTACACCAAAACCACAACCCACGCGGCACACCTGCCAACTTTGGCATCATAACCAAACTCGTCGGAGCTGCAAACCGCACGAGCTAAAACTTTGTGGAAGAGTCTCAAAAAAAACCCCACCGCATGGGTGGGGTTCATTTTATCACTCAGGTATCGATTGCTCACTGAGCTTGTTGTAGCTGATCTTGGCATCCGCGCGGGCCTGGTTCAGCAGTGCCTGATAAACGGCACCCGACTTACCTTGCGCCAGCTGATTTTCCAGCATCGGCTTCATCGCGGAGGGCTTCTCCTGTTGCGTCACTTTATTCAGCACCAGGATGATTTGATCGCCATCCATCTGCGGAACCAGTTCAGCCACAGACTTGCCGGCTTCAGGCTTGGCCATGCGGAACAGGGCCTGAACCAGAGAGGCATCCAGCTCGGAGCTCATCCGGGTCACGCCAGTACGGGTCTCCTGCTTGCCGCTGACAGCCTTGAGCGCAGCATCAATCGGCTCGCCCTTGTTCAGAGTGGCCAACAGGGCAACTGCCTGCTCACGCACCTGGCTTTGTGCCTTCTCCAGCTTCACAGCGGAGGTGACATCGGCCTTAACATCTGCCAGCGGACGAACAGCCGCGTGTTTAAACTCGGCAACATGCAGAACCAGCGCCTGATCGTCGCTGATGTTGATCACTTCGGAGTTGGTATTCTGTTCACGCAACTCTTCCGAGAACGCCTGCTGCTTGACCTTGGGATCATTCAGCGGGGCCACATCAGTTGATGCGGCAAAGAAGTCGGAATTGACAATCTTCAGCCCCATCTTCTCGGCAACCAGATCCAGGGAGTCAGGATTCTCGAAGCTCAAATCAGCCAGTTGCTGTTGCTTGTCCAGGAACAGCTCGTGGGACTTGTCTTGACGTACCTTGGCCAGAACATCGGCCTTGACCTGGTCAAACGACTTGCTGGTTTCCGGCTGAATGCCGAGCAGCTTGATGATGTGATAACCAAATTGGCTCTTCACCACAGAAGAGAGGTCACCGGATTTCTGCAGAGCAAAAGCAGCTTTTTCAAACTCGGGATCCATGACCCCTTTTTCGAACCAATCCAGCTCCCCACCCTTGCGCGCCGACAACTTGTCGGTTGAGTTTTGGGCGGCCAGCTTGGCAAAATCGGCACCGGACTTGAGTTTGCTCAGCAGAGCTTCGGCTTCCTTCAGGGCTGCCGCCTCATCTTTTTGCGCAATGAGGATGTGAGCCACCTGACGACGCTCGGTGGTGCGATATTGATCCTGATGCTGATCGTAGTAGTCACGCGCCTCTTGGTCGCTCACCTTGATATCGGCTTGCAGATCCTTGGCGTTCAACATCACATAGCTGATCTTGACCTGATCCGGGCTCATAAACTGTTTTTGATGAGCCTTATAGTAGGAATCCAACTCGGCATCGCTTACCTGCACACTCTTCATGAAGTGCTCAACCGGCAGCGTATAGACGGTTACATCGCGCGCCTGTTGCAACAGGGCGTCAATGGTATTCACTTCACCGGCAAGAGCAAATTCACTATTCACCAAACCGCCAATCCAGTTCTGGCGAACCAAATCCTGACGAATGGATTCGCTGAAACCCTGCGGAGTCAAACCAGCGCGGCTGAGAAGGTTCAGGTAGCGTTCATTATCGAACTTACCCTCATTTTGAAACTCCGGCATGGTGCGGATCGTCTCTTTCACCTGCTCATTGCCAACCCGAATGCGGGTTGCATGGGCTTGCTGATCCAGAACGAGCTGATCGACCAACTTTTCCAACACACTGTGACGCAGTTGCTTGGTGTATTCCGGATTGCTGGCCAATTGCGCGAAGCTTTCACCGAACTGGGCCTCCATGCGGCTGCGCTCATTACGGTAGGCCGTCTCAAGGGCTTGCGCAGTGATCGGCTCGCCATTGACTTCCGCTGGATTTGTATCAACAGGGCGATTCAGATAACTACCAACACCCGCCAAGGCAAAAGAGAGGATGATTAGCCAGAAAATAATCTTGGCAACCCGCCCTTGAGCCCCTTCCCGCAGTTTATCCATCAGCATGAATATTTGCTCCCGATGCAGTGGATGTGAATATAAAAAAGCGCACCAATTGATGCGCCCTGAGTCATGAATTTGAGAATTCAAACATCTTGAATGCAACAACTTCCCGTGGGGGAAAAGGGCCAAACTTAATTGACGGCGTCTTTGAGCGCCTTGCCTGCCTTGAATGCTGGAATTTTTGCAGCGGCGATCTCGATGGTAGCGCCCGTCTGCGGATTGCGACCGGTGCGCGATGCACGTTCACGCAGAGCGAAGGTACCGAAGCCAACCAGGGAAACCTGATCACCGGCCTTGAGTGCCTCACCAACGGCTTCGATGAAAGAGTCCAGCGCACGACCAGCAGCCGCCTTGGACAGATCAGCCCCTTCAGAAATTTTGTCTACGAGTTGTGATTTGTTCACGTTTTTCTTCCCCTATTTTTAGCCTTGATCATGACTGTTTTTTCCCTGAGCCATGACGAGTCAACGCTTTATAACAATCCTCCAGATGGGTTGCAAGTGACGGCAAACGGGAACCCGGAGCAATTCACGCTTTGCATCCCAACTGGAATGGAACGACCAGTTTTTTTTCATCATGGCCGTACGAAAAACAGCCGGTTACCCGGCTGAACATCATTTAGCGGCAACCACCTCAAACGACTCAAAAGGGTCTTGAAGCGCGAGGCGCAAAACTTCATCAATCCAGCGTACCGGATAAATCTCCAGATCCTGTTTGACGTTATCCGGGATCTCCTCGAGATCCTTGGCATTTTCCTTCGGGATCACCACGCGCTTGATACCACCGCGGTGAGCTGCCAACAGCTTCTCTTTCAAGCCACCAATCGGCAACACTTCCCCCCGCAAGGTAATTTCGCCTGTCATCGCCACATCGGAACGAACCGGATTACCCGTCAGACTGGAAACCAGCGCTGTGCACATGGCCACCCCAGCGCTCGGACCATCCTTCGGCGTCGCACCTTCCGGTACGTGGACATGGATATCCCGTTTCTCATAGAAATCGGCATTGACGCGCAACTGCTCGGCTCGGGCCCGGACCACGGTCAACGCCGCCTGGATGGACTCTTGCATCACATCCCCCAGGGAGCCGGTATAGGTCAGTTTTCCCTTACCAGGCACATTGGTCGCCTCTATGGTCAACAGCTCACCACCGACCTCCGTCCAGGCCAGGCCGACGACCTGCCCCACCTGATTGTGATCTTCTGCCTTGCCATAATCGAAGCGCTGAACCCCCAGGTACTCCTTGAGGTTTTCCTGATTGATGGTGACGTGCTTGAGACTCTTGTCCAGCAGGATCGCCTTCACCGCCTTACGACAGAGC
The DNA here is from genome assembly GCA_041905215.1 of Aeromonadaceae bacterium. GTDB lineage: Bacteria > Pseudomonadota > Gammaproteobacteria > Enterobacterales > Aeromonadaceae > Pseudaeromonas. The sequence goes on along the minus strand of JAYRLO010000056.1, from coordinate 1,142 downwards.
TTGGAGATCTCGCGCTCCAGACTCCGCACCCCGGCTTCGCGGGTGTAGTAGCGGATGATGCCGATGATGGCTGAATCCTCAATGGTGATCTCGTGGGGCTTGAGGCCATTGCGCTCGATCTGCTTTTGCAACAGATGCTTCTTGGCAATGTTGAGTTTTTCATCCTCGGTGTAGCCCGACAGACGGATCACTTCCATACGATCCAGCAAAGGACCCGGAATATTCATGGAATTCGACGTCGCCACAAACATCACATCGGAGAGGTCATAATCGACCTCCATGTAGTGATCGTTGAAGCTGTTGTTCTGCTCTGGATCCAGAACCTCCAGCAACGCAGAGGCGGGATCGCCACGCATGTCAGAGGACATCTTGTCGATCTCATCCAACAGGAACAGCGGGTTGCGCACCCCGACTTTGGCCATCTTCTGCAACAGCTTGCCCGGCATGGAGCCGATGTAGGTCCGGCGGTGACCGCGGATTTCCGCTTCGTCACGTACCCCACCCAAGGCCATGCGCACATATTTGCGGCCAGTCGCCTTGGCGATGGACTGCCCCAGCGAGGTCTTACCCACCCCAGGAGGCCCCACCAGGCAGAGGATCGGCCCCTTGAGTCGATTCATACGGCTCTGGACCGCCAGATATTCGAGAATGCGCTCTTTAACCTTCTCCAGACCGTAGTGATCCTCGTTGAGGGTCAACTCCGCCTGAGCCAAGTTTTTCTTGACCTTGGTCTTGCGCTTCCAAGGTACGGCAATCATCCAGTCGATGTAGCTGCGCACCACAGTCGCCTCGGCTGACATCGGCGACATCATCTTCAGCTTGCTCAGCTCGGAGAGGACCTTCTCTTTGGCCTCGGCGGGCATGCCAGCCTCTTCGACCTTCTTTTCCAGACCATCAAATTCGTCTGGTGACTCTTCGAGTTCACCGAGCTCCTTTTGAATCGCCTTCATCTGTTCGTTGAGGTAATACTCGCGCTGGCTCTTTTCCATCTGCTTTTTGACGCGCGAGCGAATGCGCTTCTCAACTTGCAGCAGATCCATCTCCGATTCCATCATGGCCATCAGGAACATGACGCGCTCGGCGATCTCCGGCAACTCCAGAACTTTTTGCTTATCTTCGATTTTGAGCGGCATGTGTGCCGC
>JAYRLO010000346.1:674-2282 GCA_041905215.1 Aeromonadaceae bacterium | reverse complement strand
GGTCACAAGGTCATTCGCGCCAACCACGTCGGTGACTGGGGCACCCAGTTCGGCATGCTGATTGCCTATCTGGAGAAGATGGAGAACGAGCACGCCAGCGACATGGAGCTCTCCGATCTGGAGGCCTTCTATCGCGAGGCGAAGAAGTGCTATGACGAAGACGAAGCCTTTGCCGAACGAGCGCGCGGTTACGTGGTCAAGTTGCAGGGCGGCGATGAATACTGCCGCACCATGTGGAAGAAGCTGGTCGATCTGACCATGGCGCAGAACCAGCAGATCTACGATCGCCTCAACGTCAGCCTCACGGATAAAGATGTGATGGGCGAGAGCCTCTATAACGCCATGCTGCCGGAGATCGTGGCCGACCTGCAGGCCAAGGGGATGGCGGTCGAGAGCGAAGGGGCCCAGGTGGTATTCCTCGACGAGTTCAAGGGCAAGGATGGTGACGCCATGGCGGTTATCGTCCAGAAGAAGGATGGCGGTTTCCTCTACACCACCACCGACATCGCCTGCGCCAAGTATCGCGTCGAGACGCTGGGCGCCGATCGAGTGCTCTATTTCATCGACTCCCGTCAGCACCAGCACCTGATGCATGCCTGGACCATAGCCCGCAAGGCCGGTTATGTGCCGGAGCGGGTCTCCCTCGAACACGAAGCCTTCGGCATGATGCTGGGCAAGGATGGCAAGCCATTCAAGACCCGCTCCGGTGGCACCGTCAAACTGGCTGAACTGCTGGACGAAGCGGAACAGCGCGCCCGGGATCTGATGGCCAGCCGCAACAGCGAGCTGAGTGCCGACGAGCAGGAGACGGTGATCCATGCCGTGGCCATGGGGGCAGTCAAGTATGCGGATCTGTCGAAGAACCGCACCACAGACTACATCTTCGACTGGGATAACATGCTGGCGTTCGAGGGCAATACCTCGCCCTATCTGCAATACGCCTACACCCGGATCCAGTCCATCTTCCGCCGGGCCGGTGCCGATGCAGACATGGGGCCGGTACAACTGACCGATGCCGCCGAAGAGGCCTTGGCGCAGAAGCTGGTCCAGTTCAACGATGCGGTACAGAATGTGGCGGCCAAAGGGATGCCTCATCTGCTGTGTACCTATCTGTATGAACTCTCCGGCCTGTTCATGAGCTTCTACGAAGCCTGCCCCATCAACAAGGAGGGGGTCGAACCGGCGCAGAAGGCAAGCCGCCTGACGCTGTGTGCCGCCACCGCCAATGTGATCAAGCAGGGTCTGGCGTTGCTCGGTATCCAGGTCTTGGAGCGCATGTAAGTCATGAATCAGGATTACGTTCGTTCGGCTCGGCCGTCCCGCAAACGCAAACCGGCCAGCCGTTCCGGCTCGAGTCGCCGTGCGGCGCCCCCGTCCTTTCCGATCGTGCGCGTGGTTCTGGCTGCGTCCCTGGTCATCGGCTTTGGCATCTTTCTCTACATCCTCAAGGGCAGCGCCGGTGATCCGCAGCAGGCAACCAAGGCGCCGCCCGTTGCGAAGCCGATCCCGATCGAGGATCAGCGCCCCGCCAAGGAGAAGTTCGACTACATGACCCTGTTGGAAAACAAGGAGGTGAATGTCGATCTGCCGAGTGGGGCAACGCCGACC
>JAYRLO010000346.1:0-664 GCA_041905215.1 Aeromonadaceae bacterium | reverse complement strand
ATCTGAGTATCGATCCGGAGCAGAAAAAGCGACTGCTGGCCCAACAACAGTTGCTGGAGCAGCAACGACTGAAGGCGCAGCAGCAGAGTGGAGCGCCAACGCTGGAGGGAACCCAGACCACTCCGGGTTCTGCCACGGCACCAGCACCCAAGCTCAGCGAATCCCAACGCGCCGCCGCGCTGCTCGCCGGGCAGGTGGTCCCCTTCTCCAGCCTGCAGGAGAGCAAGTCGGGTAGTGGCGCCCCCGTCACCGAAGCCAAACCAGCGGCGACAGCCAGTGCCAGCCGAGGCTACATGCTGCAGTGCGGCGCCTTCCGCGGTGCCGACCAGGCCGAATCGATGCGGCTGCGACTCGGCCAGCAGGGCAACAGCGCCCAGGTGCAACGAGGCCAGACAGCGTCCGGCACCTGGTACAAGGTGATCCTCGGCCCCTTCGCCTCGCGAGCCGATGCCGAGAGCAAGCGCTCGGCCCTGCAAAGCAAGAGTCAGGTCCAGAGCTGCACCATCTACAGCCGCTAGACCTGGCACCACAGAACCACACCCAAGGGCGGCATCGAGCCGCCCTTGGCTTTTCCCGCCCTTGAAAAGCCAAATCACAGGCCCCATCTCTGGTAGTAGACCCCAGCATGCCACCGCCGGTGTGCATCCTAAGCTCAAGCGAGGTA
>JAYRLO010000055.1:0-12791 GCA_041905215.1 Aeromonadaceae bacterium | reverse complement strand
TGATGACCCAGCAGATGGATCTCCGGGTGCGCCTCTAGCAGCGTCGAATCGCCGGGACGCAGCTCTCGTTGCAGGCTGATATAGGTAAAACCTGGAGGCAGCGCGTCCAGCAGTTGCGCCAGCGGCAGACTGCGCTGCCGATCGTTGCTGTGGTTGGGGTTTCCTGCCCAGACCAGGCCAATCCGCGGCTGGGGCAGATGGAGCTCGCTCAGGCGCCTCTGCCAGTGTGCGATCCGCTCGGCTGGTGCACTCAGGTAGCCCTGAGGGGCGGGTATATTCTCGGGTGTGATGGCCAGCAGGGCTGGCAGACTCAGCAGATTCAACTGATAGTCGCAGCGGAGTGGTGGTTCGTCGCAGATCAATCGCTGCACGCCACCCAGGCTGCCGAGCAGCTGGCGCAAGGCCGGTTGGATGCGCAGCTGGATGTCGGCGCCCAGCGCCGCCAGAGTTGGCACGAAGCGACAAAATTGCAGACAGTCACCATACCCCTGTTCGTAGTCGAGGAGCAGCCGCTTGCCCTGCAAGGAGGTGCATCCATCCCACGGTGGGGCGATGCGCGGCGGACGGCTGCGGTTGACGGTAGCGTAATGCCAGCGCCATTCGTACTGCGGCCACCCTTGCTGCCAGAGGCCGAGGGTCAGCCAGCAGACGGCGAGCGCGAACTGAGCCGCCTCGTGATTGGGATCCAGGGCGATGGCCCGTTGATAATCCTGCTTCGCCTCGGTGAGGCGATCCTGCTCGGCGCGCAGGACTCCGCGATTGAAATAACCGTCGGCGTAGTCGGGTGCCAGCCGGATGGCTTGCTCGTAGTCATGCAGGGCCAGTTCGTGCTGACCGTTCGCGGCGTAAAGTATGCCGCGATTGTTGTAGGCCTGCACATGGTCGGCTTGGCAGTCGATGGCCCGGCTATAGGCCGCGATGGCCTCCTGATTCTCCTGTAGTGCCTCCAGGGCCAGCCCCAGATTGTAGTGGGCTATGGCCAGCAGGGGATCGGTGCCGAGTGCCTGACGAAAGTGGTCGACGGCCGCGAGATAGTCATTCGTCTCGAAGGCCAGGATGCCCGCCCAGAGCCGCACCTCAGCATCCGCGGGAGCCTGTCGCACCAGCCGTTCCAGCAGGTCGCGGGCCTCGAGGGTCTGCCCCTGCTCGTGGGCATCGATGGCCTGGGCCAGCCGATTGGCGGCTGATTCGGTTGCCTCGTCGCGGGAGCGGCGCTCCATCAATGCCTCCATGGCTAGGGTTCCTCAGGGGTGAGCCGACGCCCTATTCGCCGGTATGACTCTGCACCCGCTCCCGGATGGCGTTGACCATGGCGCGCAGGCCATTGCCGCGCGACGGGCTCAGATGCTTGGCCAGTTGCAGGCTATCGAAGTAGCCTTCCATATCAAAGCCGAGGATATGCTCGGCATTCTGATGATTCAGCGCGGCCAGCACCACCGCCAGCAGGCCGCGCACGATGCGGGCCTGGCTGTCGGCGGCGAAGTGCCAGCGGCCGTCGGCATCCGGCATCGCCAGCAGCCAGACCTGACTCTCGCAGCCCGGCAGCTCCTGCTCCTCACCGCGCCACTCGGTCGGAATGGCCGGCAGCTGTTTACCCAGTTGGATCAGCTCGCGATAGCGCTCCTCCCAGGCGCCGGCGCGGGCAAACTGGGCGAGGACGGCCTCGGCATCTCTCTCCGGCTGTCCCAGCGGGTGCTGGTATAAAAAGTCGCGCAACGCATCGTTCATCCAAAAAACTCCGGCAGGCGGGCCAGGGCGGCGAGCAGGGCATCCACCTCGGCCTCGTTGTTATACAGAGCCAGCGAGATGCGTAGGGTGCCATCCAGCCCCAAGCTCTCCATCAGCGGCATGGCGCAGTGGTGGCCGACGCGCACCGCAATTCCCATCTGATCCAGCAGTTCGCCCGCATCTTGCGGGTGAATGTCGCCCAGTCTTAGCGAGACAACGCCGACCCGCTGGCTCGGCCGACCGACCAGCTCGATGAAGGGTAATTGCTGTAGCCCGTCCAGCAGCCGTTGCAGCATGGCTGCCTCGTGACTTTGCCAGCCAGCGGGCAGGGCGGCCATAAAGTCGAGGGCGGCGGCTAGACCGATGGCCTCGGCAATGGGCGGTGTGCCAGCCTCGAAGCGAAACGGTGGGCGGTTGAAGCGAGTGCCGCTGAAACTGACTTTCTGGATCATTTCGCCACCGGTCTGCCAGGGGGGCATCTGTTCGAGCAGCTCGGCGCGACCATAGAGGACGCCGATGCCGGTGGGGCCATACAACTTGTGGCCGGAGAAGGCGTAGAAGTCACAGCCTAATGCCTGGACATCGATGGGCAGATGGCCCACCGCCTGGGCGCCATCGACCAGGGTCACGGCGCCGACCGTCTTGGCGGCGGCAATCAGCTCGGCCACCGGATTGACGGTACCCAGGGCATTGGAGACCTGGGCAATGGCCAGCAGCCGGGTGCGTGGCGAGAGCAGGGCGTGGAAGGCGGCCAGATCCAGATCCCCCTCCGGGGTCAGCGGGATGACCCTGAGCTCGGCCCCGGTACGAGCCGCCACCTGCTGCCAGGGGACTATGTTGGCGTGGTGTTCCAGGGTCGAGAGCAGGATTTCGTCGCCGGGCTGCAGGTTGCTCTGCCCCCAGCTGTAGGCCACCAGGTTGATCGCCTCCGTGGTGCCGCGAGTCCAGATGATTTCGCTGCTGTGGCGGGCATGGAGAAAGAGGCGCACCCGTTCCCGAGCCGCTTCGAAGGCGGCCGTGGCCCGGCTGCTCAGGGCATGGGCAGCACGGTGCACATTGGCGTTGTCGCGGCGATAGTATTCATCCATGGCCTGCAAAACCACCAACGGCTTCTGGGTGGTGGCGGCATTGTCCAGATAGATCAACGGTTGGTCGTTGACCTGCTGCTGCAAGGCTGGGAACTGGGCGCGGATGGCGGCCAGATCGAAGTGGGATGGCATCGGGCGGTTTCTCCTGTTCAGGCGCTTATGATCGGCAAAAGTGCGCGCGAAGGCAATCGCTGACAGGAGATGGATCTCGTGGCTTTCGGTTGTGGCGGTGGATGGCTGGCCGTCATATGCTCTCCGCCACCACATTCATGCCCCGTGACCTAACCGACCCGCTGTGATGTCTGCATCCGATCAACTGCTACTGCTTTCCAGATCCGCTTGTTCCTGCAGGGCCTGCTGATAGGAGGCGTTGAGCTGGGTCAGTTGGCCGTTCAGCAGTTTCAGCTCGGCATCGGCTGTGTCGCTATCCTCTTTTTTCAGCGCGGCAATCTGTTTCTCCAGAGCCTCGATCTGCTTCTCAAGCGATTCAATAGTGTCCTCTATGTCACTGCTTTCACTGTCGGAACTGCTGCTTTGGCTGCTTCCCGTTGCGGCTGTTGTGGCGCCGGATTTCGCACTATCCGCCTGCTGCAGGGCAAGCCCTTCGGCCGAAATGGTGACCTGATCGGCGGTGCTGGTTGTACTGGTTGTCGAGTCGCTGCTGGCCGCTGAGTTGGTACTGGTTGAGGTGGCTGTGGTGGTTGCGGTGCTGCTGGTTTGCAGGGCGTTGAGGCTACTGGTATTGATTTGCATAATGGTCTCTCCTGAGTCGGTATCCGGTGCGGACCATCCGTTATCGACAGCGGCCTGGCGTGGATGAGTAGCTTTACATGAACTTACCCGGGATGCCGTTTGTGCCGCGGTTTTTTGCTACAATCGCCGCCCGGCTGGTGATCGGCTGATGTTGGATAGGAGGTGAGTGGCGATGAAATTGAATCCCCGGCAATTGGAGGCGGTCCGTCATGTGTCTGGCCCCTGCCTGGTGTTGGCTGGTGCCGGTTCGGGCAAGACCCGCGTCATCACCACCAAGATCGCCTACCTCATCGAGAAGTGCGGCTATCAGGCCAAGCAGATCTGCGCCGTGACCTTCACCAACAAGGCGGCCAAGGAGATGAAGGAGCGGGTGGCGCAGACCCTGGATCGCAAGCTGTTACGCGGTCTGATGGTCTCCACCTTCCACTCGTTGGGGCTCGAGATCATCAAGCGTGAACACAAGTCGCTGCACCTGAAGGCCAATTTCTCGCTGTTCGACGATACCGATCAGATGGCACTGCTCAAGGAGCTCACCGATGTCGAGCTGCAGGGCGACAAGGAGAAGCTGGGGCAACTGCTCAATGCCATCTCCAACTGGAAGAACGATCTGGTGCTGCCGGGAGTGGCGCTCAAGCGCGCCAAGGATCCGGACGAACAGCGGCTGGCCCTGCTGTACGAGCGCTACCAGAGGCAGATGACCGCCTACAACGCCCTGGATTTTGACGATCTGATCCTGATGCCGACCCTGCTGCTCAAGACCAATGCCGAGGTGCGTGAACGCTGGCAGCAGAAGATCCAGTATCTGCTGGTGGACGAATATCAGGACACCAACACCAGTCAGTACGAGCTGGTCAAGCTGCTGGTGGGCGAACGGGCCCGCTTCACCGTGGTGGGCGATGACGACCAGTCCATCTACTCCTGGCGTGGGGCTCGGCCGCAGAATCTGGTGCTGCTGCAGCAGGATTTTCCGCGGCTGAACGTCATCAAGCTGGAGCAGAATTACCGCTCCAAGGGGCGCATCCTCAAGTGCGCCAACATCCTCATCGCCAACAATCCCCACGTCTTCGACAAGCAGCTCTTCTCCGAGCTGGATTACGGCCAACCGGTCAAGGTGCTGCAGGCCAAGAACGAGGAGCACGAGGCGGAGCGCGTCGCCGCCGAGATCATCGGCCATCGCTTCATGAACCGCACCCGCTGGGCCGATTACGCCATCCTCTATCGCGGCAACCACCAGTCGCGGCTGCTGGAAAAGGTGCTGATGCAAAACCGCATCCCCTACCGCATCAGCGGCGGCAGCTCCTTCTTCTCGCGCACCGAGGTCAAGGACATCATGGCCTACCTGCGGCTGCTGGTGAATCCGGAGGATGACAATGCCTTCTTGCGCGTGGTCAATCTGCCGCGGCGCGAGATCGGCCCCACCACCCTGGAGAAGCTGGGCCATTACGCCAACGAGCGGGGCAAGAGCCTGTTTGCCGCCAGCTTCGAGTTGGGGCTGGAGCAAACCCTGAGCGGGCGCGGCCTCAGTGCCCTGCGCCAATTCTGCGACTGGCTGGTGCGCCAGGGCGATGCCGCCCAGCGTGGCAACGCGGTCGAGGCAGTGCGGGATGTGATCCACGGCATCCACTATGAGGAGTGGTTGTACGAGACCTCTCCGAGCCCGAAGGCGGCGGAGATGCGGATGCAGAACGTCTCGACCCTCTACCGCTGGGTCACCGAGATGCTCGAGGGCGACGCCAAAGAGGACGAGGCGCCGATGACGCTACCCGAGGTGGTCGCCCGGCTGACGCTGCGTGACATGCTGGAGCGCAACGAGGAGGAGGCGGAGCTCGATCAGGTACAGCTGATGACGCTGCATGCCTCCAAGGGACTGGAGTTCCCCTACGTCTTCCTGATCGGCATGGAGGAGGGGCTGTTGCCCCACCAGGTGAGCATCGATGAGGATAATGTCGACGAAGAGCGGCGGCTGGCCTATGTGGGGATCACCCGTGCCCAGACGGAATTGACCTTCATCCTGTGCAAGGAGCGGCGTCAGTTTGGTGAGTCGGTGCGACCGGAGCCCAGCCGTTTCCTGATGGAGTTGCCACAACACGATCTGGAGTGGGAAGGGGACAAGCGCGAAGTCAGTGCCGAGCAGCGTCAGCAGAAGGGGCAGGTGGGTATCGCCAATCTGCGGGCTCTGTTCAAGGATAAATAGCGGCGTTGTTGGGGGTAATGCTTGTCTGTTAAGAGGTTCGGGAGAGACAACCGCTCTCGCCAACTCGCTGTAAACCCTTCCTTGGGGGCTCGATGGCGGCATCCCTGCCGCCAACGGTTGGCTCAACAGGCTATCTCTCCTTCGCTAATTGACGGGCATTGTTAGCCAGGGGCTACTTTTTCCTGTCGGCGGGTGGGCTGCGGCTGGGAAGCAGACTGAACAGTACATCCGGTGGCATGGGGGCCGAGAAGAAGTCGCCCTGAGCTAGGTCACAGCCCATCTCGTTGAGCTTGAGGTGCTGCTCGTGCTGCTCGACCCCCTCGACGATCACCTGCATACCCAGGTCGTGGCTGATGTCGCGGATGGCGCGCACCAAGGCCCGATCGCGGTTCGACTTCAACAGGCGGTGTGTGAAGCTGTCATCGATCTTGATGAAGTCGACGGGGTAGTGGAACAGGGCATTCAGCGAACTGAAGCCGGTGCCGAAGTCGTCGACGGCGATGCCGATCCCCTTGGCCCTGAGTTCGTGCAGCAGAGCCAGTGTCTTGTTGTCGCGCCGGGTCAGCTCCCGCTCCTTGAATTCGAAGATAAACAACTTGGTCGGAACATCGGCTTCATGGATGATCTGCAGCAGCTGCTGGATCTGCTCCCGTGATGCCAGATGCTTGCCCGAGAGGTTAATGTTCAAGCGCAGGCTGTGTTGCCGGATCAGCGGATGGAACAACCCCTGCAATAGGCCACAGGCGTGGCGCAGCATCATCTGATCGATCTCGATAATCAGATCGCTCTGCTCGGCCAGCGGAATGAAGCTGCTCGCCTCGTGGATCTCCCCATCCTCATCCATCAGCCGGGCCAGCAGCTCGATCTGCACCACGCGGCGATCGCGCAGGCGCAGGATTGGCTGGAAGTAGGGCAGGATCCGATTCTCCTTCAAGGCCTGCTGCAACGACTGTTCGGGTGAGAGACGGTCGGGAATGTCGCACAGTTCGGAGTAGAAAACGGCGTGATCCTGGCCATGCCGTTTGGACTGGTAGGTGGCGATGTCGACTTGGCGCAGCAGTTGGCTGACACTCTCGACCGACGGACTGACGGTGGCCACGCCCAGGCAGGCGTGAATGGTAAGCTCGTGGTTGTCGATCATCAGCGGTTGTTGTAGTTGTTCCAGAATGCGGCTGATGACCGGGGTGATGGATTCGGTACTCTGACTGGCGTCGAGATACAGGATGAATTCGTCACCGCTGAGGCGGGCGACCAGATCATTCTGGCGGGTCGAGGCCCTTAGCCGCTGGGCTATGTTCTTGAGCAAGAGGTCGCCGAGCTCATCACCATACTGTTCATTGATCTGATGAAGTGAGAGTATTTCGACCAGCAGGATCGCAAAGCCCTGATCCGGATAGCGTTGGTAGTGTTTGAAGGCCTGATCAATTCTGTGTATGAACAGGGCCCGGTTGGCCAACTGGGTTAGCGGATCCCGCTGTGCATCCTGCTGCAGCAGCCGCTCCTGTTCATCCCGATGTTGGATCTGTTTCTGTAGCCGCAGGTTGTTGCGTTTGAGCTCCCGCAGCTTGGCCATCTCCTCGGGTGAGGATTCATCCGAGTTGTTCATTTTCTCTTTCTTTAACTGCCGCAGTTCGTACAGCTCGGTCATCAGACCCAAGGCCTCGGCGACGAAGAAGAGCAGCTGACGATCTTCACTGACCAATGGTCGGGGCAGGGCCAGCGCCAGGTTGGCGTGATGCTGGCGGCGCAACAGGATGGGAAAACTGTACCAAAACTGGCAATTTTCCTCCGTCTGTTGGGGGCGATCGTCACTGAGCAGAGAGAGTAGAGCGGCGGCATGGTGCGAATTGTGCGGATAGCTTACGTCTGGTGATTCTCTGTGTTTGTGCAGCAACAAGACCTCTTGAGCCCCCATCCAGAAACGCAGTGTCGAGTCGAACTGCGCCATGAGCTGTCGAGCGGGCAAGTTACCCGAGAGGCGTAGCAGGCGGGTAAAGCTTTCGAGCTTTTCTTGCCAGAACGGAATGCGATTCAGCAGTGGTGAGTTGAGTTGATCCAGCTGGCGAGCGGCCTGAAGCAGTGAGTAGTGGGTGGCGGCAATATCCAGCAGATGCTGTAACAACTGCTGTTGTTTGGGATGGGTTCGAGCCACCAGCCAGTGCAGGTTGCCATGCTCAACCTTGGTCCAGCACCAACCCTGAGTCGCCGAGAGTTTATCGATCTGGCATTTTCCCTCTTCGCCACAAGGGGCGAACGGCAGCGGATCCTGCAGTTGCGGCTGTTCCTGTACCAGGGCTTGGCTCCCTTCACAATGAACGACGGAGAGGTGGCTCAGGGACAGGTTGGTACTCAGCACTGTATAGAGCTTGTCGAGGGAGCCGGTTTCATTGACTGTTGGCAACGGTAGCGTCAGCAGATCCTTGGCTGCGACGATCGCGGCTCTGTAGGTTGGCTGCTCGCCAAGAGGTGTTGCTGGAGTTACCGCCATGATAGTTCCTCGCCGAGACCCTGCTTCAAGTGTAGACGGCGCCTGCAGGCTCGGCATAACGACAACGGGCTGCAGTAGCAGCCCGATGAAGAAAAATGTTTCGCGAGGAGAGTTTGGGTGTCAGCCAGAACCGCACTAGGCGACGGTTTGCAGAAATCCCATGTAGCTGAGGGTCAGTATCACGAGGCCAGCGAGTATGCGATAGACGGCAAAACCACGGAAACTGTTCTTGCTGACGTAGCGCAGCAACCAGCCGATGGCCAGCAGGCTGACGATGAAGGAGGTGAAGAGCCCGATCGAGATATTCAGCAGGCCATGCTCACTGACGCCCTGCAGATCCTTCATCAGGGAGTAGAGGCTGGCCGCCCCCAGGGTCGGGATCGAGAGGAAGAAGCTGAAGCCGGTTGCCGTCGGTCGGTTCAGCCCGACCAGCATGCCACCCATGATGGTTGAGGCACTGCGGCTGACGCCGGGAATGAGCGAACAGAGTTGGGCACAACCGATGGCGAAGGCTTGCTTCGGAGTGATGTGCTCGAGCTCGGTGGTGGAAGTAGCGGGTTGCGGACGCCCTTCAATCCACCACATCACGATTCCACCCATGATCAAACTGATCGCCACAGTCACCGCATTGAACAGATAGTGGGTGATGTAGCTGTGCAGTGCCAGGCCGACGAATGCTGCGGGCAGGAAGGCGAGGATCACCCCCATCCAGAAGCGTTGGACCTGACGGTCGTCACGAACCGTCTTGGCCTGTTGCCACAGGGTCTGGAAGTAGAACCAGAGCACAGCCAGAACCCCGCCGAGCTGAATGACGATCTCGAAGGTGTCACTCCCTTGAAAGCCAAGGATCTCCTGGGTGACGATCAGGTGCCCCGTACTGGATACCGGCAGGAATTCGGTAATCCCTTCGACGATACCGAGAATGATGCTGTTGAATATGTCGGACATGAAACTAGAGCTCACAGTTGGGTGAAGTGGCGGCATTATGCCCAAGCACACCGGCGCAGGGAAATAGCGCGGATAAAAAAAGCCAGTCAGCATGCTGACTGGCCTTCATCGATGAACGAGCGGTTAGTGCCCGGAGTTCACCTTGTGGGCTTGTTCTTCATCAAACTCCTGCAGCGGTTTGTGCGTCTCGCCGAGATAGGTGTAGATCACCGGCAGAACGAACAGCGTAAACAGGGTTCCGATAGAGAGACCGGCCACGATAACCAGACCGATACCAAAACGGCTGACGGCACCGGCGCCACTGGCCCCCATCAAGGGGATGAGGCCGGCGACCATGGCCGCTGTGGTCATCAGGATTGGACGCAGACGAATGCGGGTTGCATGTTTGACCGCCTCCATCTTGTTCAGACCATTCTTCAGCTGCTCTTCTTTGGTTACTTCACAGATCAGGATGCCGTGTTTGGATATCAGACCCACCAGCGTGATGAGACCCACCTGGGTGTAGATGTTCATGGTCGAGAGTCCCCAGGCCATGGCGATCAGGGCGCCACAGATGGCCAGTGGCACCGACACCAGGATGACCAGCGGATCGCGCACGCTCTCGAACTGCGAGGCCAACACCAGGAAGATGACGAACAGCGCCAGAGCGAAGGTAGCAATCAGTGCATTCCCTTCGGTCACGTACTGACGGGCTTCACCCATGTAATTGCTCTGATAACCGATCGGTAGCTGTGGGGTAATCTCCTTTTCAAAGAAGCTGACTGCATCCCCCATGGCAACCCCAGGGGCTGTCATGACGCTGATCGTGGCGGAGTTCAACTGACTGTAGGATGGCAGCGAACGCGGTTCGGTGACGAGCTCGATGTTGACCAGGTTACCCAGTGGTACCGCAGTGCCATCGGCAGCACGGACGTAGTAACGCTTGATGGATTCCGGGTTGAGACGGAATTTGCGCTCCACTTGGGGAATGACCTGATAGCTGCGGCCATCCAGATCGATCCGGTTGACGTAGCCATCGCTCATCATGGTGCTGAGGGTCACGCCGATATCCTGCATGGTGATGCCATAGGCCCCGGCCTTGTCTCGATCGACCGTGATGCGCATGGTTGCCGAATCATAGGCCAGATCCAGTTCCGAATAGACGAACTGCTTGTTGGCATGCACCTTCTTCAGCACGTCACTGGCAATCTGGAACAGGCTTTCAAAGTTATTCGGTGTGGTGATGACATACTGGATTGGGTATCCGCCGCCGGCACCGGGCAACTCCGCCATCTGGAAGGAGTTCACGGCAACTTCGGGGATGTCCTGGAGCTGGTCGTTGGCGCGCTTCATCACGGTCTTGAGTGGCGGCCGTTGGCTCCAGGGCTTCAACACGGCAACCCCCAGCCCCTGGTTCAGGTTCGGGGTTCCGGCAAATGCCAGGGTAGTGGACATGCCCGGGTCTTGAGCTAGACGTTGGGTGACCTCGGCCATGCCCTTCTCGATATAGTCCAAGTTGGCGGTGTTGGGGGCTTTGGCCATCAACATATAGGCGCCGTTATCCTCGTGAGGTGCCAACTCAGCCGGAATGAACTTGAACAGTATGGGCAGAGAGAGCAACACAATGGCGGCAAACCCCAGCACCACAGGCCTGTGTTCCATGATCTGGTTCAGGGCGTTGGCGTAAGCGTTGGTCAACCGCTCCATGGTGTTCTCGATGGTCCGCTCAAAGGCATTCGGCTTGACGTGCGGCTTCAGCATCTTGGCACACATCATGGGCGATAGCGTCAGCGCGAGAATACCGGAGATAAACACCGCACCTGCCAGGGTCAGCGCGAACTCCTTGAACAGCGAGCCGGTAATGCCTCCCATCAGGGCGATCGGTGCATACACGGCGGCGAGCGTGATAGTCATCGAAATGACCGGCAGGGCGATTTCCCGAGTCCCGATAATGGCGGCACGGAATGGATCCTCACCGGCCTTGATATGGCGATCGACGTTTTCGACTACCACGATGGCGTCATCGACCACCAGACCGATGGCTAGCACCATCGCTAGTAGCGTCATCAGGTTGATTGTGAAGCCGAACAGCTGCATCAGCATCACGACACCGATCATCGAGAGCGGGATCGTGATGACCGGAATGACCACGGCACGCAGCGAGCCAAGGAACAGGGTAATCACGATCAGAACGATGACACCTGCCTCGACGATCGTTTTCACTACCTCATCGATGGACTCATTGATTGCCTCGGTGGAGTCATACAGCATGGACATCTTGATGGTGGAGGGCAGATTGCGCTGCATCTCCGGCAGCATCTCGCGCACTTTCTTGGCGATATCCAGCGGGTTGGCACTCGGCGATGGGTCGAGGGCTATCAGCACCCCCTCCTTGCCGTTAGCCAAGGCTCGAACGACATCGTGGCTTCTCTCCAGGCTGACCTTGGCCACATCACGCAGGCGCACGACGGCCCCCTTGCGACTGGCGACGACCAGTTTCTCCAGGTCGGTGACATTGTCGACCTGGGTCTTGGCATCGGCGTTGTAGAGCATGTAATAGCCGGTAGCCTGCCCCGGAGAGGACTGGTAGTTGTTGGTCTGCAGGACATTCATGATCTCGGAGGCGGTCAGGTTATAGGCCGCCATTCGCTCCGGATCCAGCCAGATGCGCAGCGCAAAGTCGATACCACCATAGAGGTTCACTTTCGCGACCCCGTCGACGGTAAAGAGTTGCGGCTGAATGACCCGCTCCAGATAGTCGTTGATCTGGGAACTGTTCAACTCATCACTGGAGAAAGAGATATACATGATCGACGTACTGGAACCCGTCGAGATACTCAGTGTCGAGTCTTCTGCCTCTTTGGGCATCTGGGAACGAACCGAATTGACCTGCGCCAGAATGCTGGCCAGCGCTGCATTGGGGTCTGTATTCAGCTTCATGTTGACTGTGATGGTCGAAGAACCGAGCTGGCTCTTCGAGGTCATGTAGTCAATATTTTCCGCCTGGGCGATGGCCTGCTCCAGCGGTTGGGTGATGAAGCCCTGGATCAGGTTGGCACTGGCGCCGTAGTAGCTGGTGGAGACGGTAATCACCGTATTGGTGATTTTCGGGTATTGTCGAACCTGCATCCCTTTGAGTGCCTGCAGACCGAGTAACACGATCAGCAGGCTGATGGAGATGGCCAGTATGGGTCGACGGATGAAAATATCGGTAAATTTCATGGCCTACTCCGTTACAGCATCGGGGTCTTTGCTGGCTTATCCAGAAGCGTATCCTCGATGATTTTCACATGGCTGCCGTTGGAGAGGCGAACCTGACCTACAGTTACCAGCTGATCACCAGCCTTCAGCCCTTCGGTGACGAGGGCGACATCATCTTTACGCTCACTGATTTTGACAACGACCTGTTTGGCGACCTTGACGGGTTTGCCATCGGCATCCTTCAGCGGTTCTCCGTTTTCGTCTTTGCCCTCTTCAATGACGAAGACGGTCTGACCGTAGAGAGTGAAGTTCACGGCGGTCTGGGGAATGACGATCCGTTGCGGCTGGATCGGCAATAGCACTTGAACCTTGGCAAACATACCGGAACGCAGATAACCGTCTGAATTCGGGA
>JAYRLO010000054.1:0-12875 GCA_041905215.1 Aeromonadaceae bacterium | reverse complement strand
CATGCAGGAGTATCCTTGCAACCACGGGCCATCCATATGCGATGGCCATTAAACGATCCATAACGGCACGTCCTACCCCTCCCCAACCAGGAGAGAAGCAGGACGCCCGTAGCATTACACCAGGGATTACCCCGTTGGCTTACTCTTTGACTTTCAGATCACCGTAGTACGGGAAGTCATTGTTGTTGACGATCGGCTTGATATCCAAGGCACTCTTGGCAGCCCACGCCAGGTTCTGCCAGTGGATCGGCAGGATGGCGGCGTCATCAGCCAGGATCTTCTCGATCTGTTGCAGCTCGGCGCTACGCTTGGCCACATCAACTTCGCCGTTAGAGGCAACGATCAGCTTGTCCACTTCGGCATTGGAGTAGTGGCCGCAGTTGTACTGACCCTTACCGGTCTTATCGTCACGGGTCTGCACTATGTATTCGAAGTAGTTGCCAGAATCCTGGGTATCAGACTGCCAACCGATCAGCTGCATGTCGCTGGCGCACTTGTCGAACTCCGGCCAGTACTGAGCCTTCGGCATGGTCTTCAGCTCGACCTTGATGTTGATCTTGGAGAGCATGGCAGCAACGGCCTGGGAGATCTTGGCATCGTTGATATAGCGGTTGTTGGTGGCGATCATGGTCACCTTGAAGCCCTTCTCGTAACCGGCTTCCTTCATCAACTGCTTGGCCTTGGCCAGGTCATAGCCAGGCTTCAGATCAGGCACATGACCCAGATAACCCAGTGGGCTCATCTGACCGGCCGGGGTAGCAAAACCCTTCATGATCTTCTCGACGATACCGTTTTGGTTCACGGCATAGTTGACCGCCTGGCGCACGCGCTTGTCTGCAAATGCCGGTTGGGTCTTCTGGTTCATTTCGAACATCACGATACGGTTGCTCGGCTCGGTAACCAACTGGATGTTGGCCGCCTTCTTGACGCGATCCTGATCGTTCGGGGCCACCGGGGCAATCATGTCGACATCACCGGAGAGCAGAGCCGCAACGCGGGTCGCATCTTCCTTGATCGGCACAACCTTCAACTGCTGAACATTGCCCTGGCTGTTCTTGTCCCAGTAGTCGGCGTTGCGAGCCAGCTCCAGTTTGACGCCCTGCTCGCGGGTCACCAGCTTGAAGGGGCCGGTACCGGAGACGTGGGTCGCCGCATAGGTGTTGGCACCCTTGACCATCTCGGCCTTGTCTTTGCCATCTTCAGTGGTACCGGTATAGAACTTGGAGTCCATCGGGAAGATGTAGGTGGCGTTTTGCAGCGCCAACGGGTACGGAACCTTGGCAACCAGATCAACGGTGAAGTCATCAACCTTCTTCATGCCTTCGTAGACTTCATACAGCCCCTTGTAGTCTTCAGACTTCAGGATACGGTTGTAGGTCCAGATCACGTCATCGGCAGTAAACGGGTTGCCGGAATGGAACTTGACGCCCTTGCGCAGGTGAAAGCGCACAGTTTTGGCATCAAGCTGCTCCCAGCTCTCGGCCAGACGACCTTCGAACTTCATATCCTTGGTCAGGCGCACCAGCGGATCGTAAGACATGTGAGCAAACTGCAGAATGCCGCCGGAGAGTTGCTCATAAACATCCAGAGACTCGGGATCGGCATCCAGGGCGACAGTGATATTGGCGGCATACAGGTTGAAGCTGATGCCAGCCGCAAACAGGGCGGCTGCGATCTTGGTAAATCCTTTATTCATTGCTTACTCCGTATTTGCTGTTGTTGTGTGTGCCGGTATCGGAATCAGACTGCGATCTGCAGCCCGTCGCGACTCATCCCCTTGAACTCCGGCATCAGGGATATCAACTTACGGCTGTACTCATGCTGTGGTGCCGTAAACAGTTGTTCGGTGGGGGCGACTTCCAGCAGCGCTCCCTTCTGCATCACGCCGATGCGATCACACATCTGGCGGATAACCGGTACATCGTGACTGATGAACAGCAGAGTCAGCTTGAGCTCCTCCTGCAGTTTCTTGAGCAGGTTGAGGATCTGCGCCTGGACCGAGACATCCAGAGCCGAGGTCGGCTCATCACAGATCAGCAGACGCGGCCGGGTCGCCAGGGCACGGGCAATCGAGATGCGCTGACGTTGACCACCGGAAAACTCGTGCGGGTATTTGAAACCAGCCAACCGCCCCAGACCAACGTGATCCAGCAGATCACCGACGATCTGTTCGATCTGCCGCTCGTTTTCCGCCAGTTTATGGAAACGGATCGGCTCGGCGATGATGTCAGCCACCTTCATGCGCGGGTTCATGGAGGAGTAGGGATTCTGGAACACCATCTGCATCTGGCGACGCAACGGGCGGCGCTCGTGTTCGCTGCGGAGTGCCGTCAGATCGATCCCTTCAAAGACGATTTTGCCCTCATTGGGCGGATAGAGACCGGCGATCACCCGGGCGATCGTTGACTTGCCGGAACCCGATTCGCCCACCAGGCCAAAGGTCTCCCCCTCCTGGATCTCGAAGCTGACGTGGTTGTTGGCCTGGACATACTGGCGACGAGATTCAAACAGCGAGTCCTTGGTGACAAACTTCAGGCTGACATCTTCGACGCGCAGCAGTGCCCCTTCATAGCTGCGTTGACTCATCGCCTGACCCAGCCAGTGACTCTTCAGATCCAGTGGCTTGCTCTCGCCCGCCTCTTCGATGTAGTTGACCAGCGGGAAACGCACCAGCTTGACATCGGAACGCGGTACGGCGGCAATCAGACTCTTGGTGTACGGATGCTGCGGATTGCCCAACACCTCGGTAGTCGGACCAATTTCCATCAGATCACCACGGTACATGACGGCGACACGATCGGTGACATTCGAAACCACGCCCATGTCGTGGGTCACCAGCATGCAGCCGACCTGGCGCTCTTTACACAGCGCCTTGATGAGCTCGAGGATCTGATCCTGGATGGAGACATCCAGCGCCGTGGTCGGCTCATCGGCAATGATGAATTCGGGATCGCCAGCAAGAGCGATGGCAATGACCACCCGCTGACGCATACCACCGGAGAACTGGTGCGGGTACTGCTTGATGCGGATCTCTGGCTGCGGAATGCCGACCGATGCCATCAGCTCGATGGCTCGCTCGGAGGCCGCCGCACCACGCAACTCGGTGTTGGCCTCGATGGTCTCGACCAACTGACGTTCAACGGTGAACAAAGGGTTCAGCGACGTCATCGGATCCTGGAAGATGAAGCCGATATGAGCGCCGCGCACCTTACGCATTTCGGTTGGAGTCAGACCGGAGATCTTCTGTCCATTCAGATAGACATCGCCACTGGCAATCCGCCCCGGAGGACTCAGCAGGTCGATGATGGCATTACCAATGGTGGACTTACCGGCACCGGACTCTCCGACTACGCCGAGGATCTCCCCTTTCTCGATGGAAAACGAGAGATCCTTGACCGCGGCCATCACGCCACGACGGGACGGATATTCAATCCGCAGGTTCCTGACTTCAAGCAAGGACATGACTCAACCTCGCAGGGCTTCACGCCCTGAATGTTTTACTTTTTGTTTATGCCTTTGAACCAGGTTGCCAAAGGCGGTTTATTCTGTGTTTTTACCAGCAAACGACCATAAGTTACTGCGTTTATTATGCTGTGTAAATCATACACCTCTGGATGAATATGCAACTTATCACTATGCTTAGTCATATTTTAAGAATATAACTCCAAGCAACAACCCACAATCAACAGATAGCATTGGACTGAGGAGCATCAACAACCAATTGTTTTGGCAATTCTGGCAAACGGTAGTAATAAGCGCTGTTTTGACAAAGAGACTCAGCTGGGCAGCTATCGCCACTTATCCGTCACATTTGCATTCTGTTGATATTTTGCACGGCATAAATGGGCAACAGGCGAGAGAACGTCTGTTGCCCAGCAATGCGACTTTAGAGAGGTAGCACGAAGTGTGCCAAAAGCTGCAGGGTTAAAAAGGCGAATATTCCGGCGACGATATCATCGAGCATGATGCCAAGACCACCCTCGACGTGGCGATCAAACCAGCTGATGGGCCAAGGCTTGAGGATGTCAAACAGACGGAACAACAAGAAGCCGACTCCGATCCACAGCCAGCCAGACGGCGCCAGCAGCATGGTGATGCCAAAGCCCATGAACTCATCCCAGACGATGCCGCCGTGATCCTCCATGCCGATGGCTCGGGTCGCGGACTGGCAGATCCAGATACCGCCGATACACCCAACCAGCAATAAGGCCCCATAAGCCCAGAGCGGCCACTGCATGACCAGCAGGTAGAAGGGGATCGCCGCCAGCGTGCCGACCGTCCCCGGTGCCTTGGGGGATAGCCCGGAGCCAAAGCCGACAGCCAGCCAATGCAGTGGATTACGCCATGACAGGCGCTTGAGTTCGGGTTTTATCATGATTTCTCCTTGAAATGGTCCCAGCCCTGCAGCGTCAGTGCGCAGGGTTTGCCCCGATGCAGCCATTGGATCCCGACAGGCCCAGCCACGATGCGTCCTATCTCCGTCACGGTGACGGCGGCCGGTTGCAGAGCCATCTCCAGCATGCCGCGATGAGCCTCCGGCAGGGTAAAACAGAGTTCATAGTCATCGCCACCAGCCAAAGCCAACTGCCAGGCCTGCTCGGAGGGCAGCATCTCAAGCGCCGCAGATAAGGGCAACCGACTGAGTTCAATCTGTGCGCTGACCCCGGAAGCCTGCAAGATATGGCGCAGATCCGAGGCCAGACCGTCGGAGATATCCAGACAACTGCTCGCCAAACCGCGCAGCGCCATGCCCGCCAGGATCCGTGGCTCGGGTTGCTCCAGCCTCGTCAGCAAATATTCAGGGCTTACCGATTGCCGCGTCAGGATCTGTTGCAGTGCCAAGGCGGCATCACCCAGTTGCCCCGTAACGAATACCGCATCCCCTGGCTGGGCACCAGAACGGCGCAAAGCGCCCTGTTCTGGCACAACCCCCTTGATGGAAACGGTGATCGACAGCGGCCCCCGGGTCATGTCACCACCGACCAACTCGACGTTATAAAAGTCGGCCAGCGCGAGGAACCCCTGGGCAAAACCGGCCACCCAGGCCTCATCGACCTCGGGTAGCGTCAGCGCCAGCGAGACCCACCGCGGCTCGGCCCCCATGGCGGCCAGATCCGAGAGATTGACCGCCAGCGCCTTATGCCCCAGCTTGACCGGATCCATATCGGCAAAGAAGTGGACGCCCGCCACCAGGGTATCGGTACTCACCGCCAGCAGACTCTCCGCCGGCACGCTCAGCAGGGCGCAATCGTCCCCCGAGCCCAACACCACATCCTTGCGGCGAACCGGACGCTGAAAGAAGCGCCGGATCAGTTCAAACTCCCCCATGATGCACCTTCCGTCATGTGGATAAAGAAAAAGCCAGCTAACGCTGGCTTATGGTAACCAAGATGTGAGGCTGGATTATTTCCCCAGCCCTTTGTCTTTGACCAACTTGTCGAGCACACCGTTGACAAACTTGTGGCTGTCTTCGGCAGCAAAGGCCTTGGCCAGCTCGATCCCTTCGTTGATCACGACGCGATAGGGTACATCCTGGCGGAACAGCAACTCGAAGGTCGCCAGGCGCAGGATCGCCTTATCGACCAGATCCAGATCCTCCAGCTTGCGCGACAGGAACGGGGAAAAGGTGCTATCCAGCTTGTTGATGTTGCCAGCCACCCCGAACAACAGCTCACGAAAATAGCCAAGATCGACACCCTTCATGTCCTGATCCAGCTTGAACTGTTCTTCGATATCGGCCACGTTGTCCTGGGTCATCTGCCACTGGTAGATGGCCTGTACGGCAAAATGGCGGGCCTTACGGCGTTCTGAAGGTTTCACTCGTTGACTCCTTAGGCGCCCAGATTTTTCAGGACGTTGATCATTTCCAGGGCGCTCAGTGCCGCTTCGGCACCCTTGTTACCCGCCTTGGTCCCCGCGCGTTGGATCGCTTGTTCCACGTTGTCTGTGGTCAGCACACCAAAGGCGACAGGTATTTCATACTCCAGCATGACTTGAGCCATGCCCTTGCTGTTCTCGTTGGCTACCAGTTCGAAGTGGTAGGTATCGCCACGGATCACGCAGCCGAGGGCTACGATCGCATCAACCTTGCCACTCTTGGCCAGCTTCTTCACCGCCAACGGGATCTCCACGGCACCCGGAACCCGCACCAGGGTGATCTGTTCATCGGGTACCAGCCCCTGACGCTTGAGCACGTCCAACGCGCCATCGACCAGATTTTCATTGATGAAGCTGTTGAAACGGGCCACCACTATGGCTACGCGAGCCTCGGGTGCAGCAATGTTTCCTTCGATGACCTTCATGGGAAATCCTATTATGCGGGGTGAAAAGTGGGCGTATTCTAACACAACCGGGCTGTGACAAAAGCCCGGTTCTGTGACTTGCCGCCTTGACGGCCGTTCAATACGAAGTCAAGGCGACGATGAGGGTCTATTCGGAGATATATTCAACCACTTCCAGACCAAAGCCGGAGAGGGCGTGGTAGCGCTTCTGGCCACTGAGCAGACGCATCTTGGTGACACCGAGTGATTTGAGGATCTGCGAGCCGATGCCGACCCGCCGCGATGCCTCCTGGCGCTTGTGATGCTCTTGCTGCTCACCCCGATCGATGGCGGCAAACTGCTGCACTCGGGCCAACAACTCGGATTGCCCCCCTTCATTGCCAAGGATCACCAGCACACCGCCCTCTTCGGCAATGCGTTGCATCGCCTCGTGGATCGGCCAGCTGCGCGGCGCATGGCGGTCGGTCAGCAACACATCGCTGAAGTAGTCGTGCAGATGCACCCGTACCAGCGGCGGCTGATCACCGGCCAGATCGCCCTTGCACAGGGCAAAGTGCAGCTGATTGTCGATGGTATCGCGGAAGGTGACCAACTCGAAGTCGCCATATTCGGTCGGCAACTGGCACAACGCCACCTGCTCCACCGTAGTCTCATGCTGATTGCGGTACTCGATGAGATCGGCAATGGTGCCCAGCTTGATGCCATGCTCGGCGGCGAACTTCTCCAGATCCGGGCGGCGCGCCATGGTGCCATCTTCGTTGAGGATTTCGACGATGACCGCAGCCGGCTCGAAACCAGCCAGACGGGCCAGATCACAACCAGCTTCGGTGTGGCCGGCACGGGTGAGAACCCCACCCTCCTGGGCCATCAGCGGGAAGATGTGGCCGGGTTGCACCACATCCGAGGCCTGAGCATTGGGAGCCACGGCAGCCAGCACGGTTCGCGCCCGATCAGCTGCCGAGATCCCGGTTGTCACCCCCTCGGCCGCCTCGATGCTGACGGTGAAGTTGGTCGAGAACTGGGCGCCGTTGTTCCCCACCATCAGCGGCAGATTCAGCTGCTGGCAGCGTTTCTTGGTCAGGGTCAGACAGATGAGCCCCCGGCCGTAACGCGCCATGAAGTTGATATCTTCCGGGCGAACCATACTGGCCGGCATGATGAGATCGCCTTCGTTTTCCCGATCCTCATCATCCATCAGGATCACCATCTTGCCCTGACGAAACTCGTCAATGATTTCTGCGGTTGTACTCAACGCCATCGTAATAATCCTTTTAGTTGCGCGATTAACGCATAAAGCCGTTTTCGGCCAGCATCGCCATGGTGACACCAGTGGCGGGGGCCACGTCGGCGGCCTTCTCACCCAGCACCAGACGCTCCAGATAACGGGCGATCACATCCACTTCCAGATTGACGCGGCTGCCCACTCGCCACTCGCCGACCGTCGTCTCTTGGCTGGTGTGCGGCACTATCGTCAGGCGAAAACGCGCCCCCTCGACACTGTTGACGGTCAGGCTGATGCCATCGACCGTGATGGAGCCCTTCTCGGCAATATAGCGCGCCAGCTCGCGCGGCGCCTCAATCCAGTACTCCATGGCCCGGCCGCGCGGCTGAACCGTCACCACTTGGCCGACGCCATCGACATGACCAGAGACCAGGTGACCACCCAGGCGGCTGGTCGGCATCAAGGCCTTCTCCAGATTGAGCTTCTGCCCCAGTTGATAGGAGGCAAATCCGGTACGCGCCATGGTCTCGCCCGAGACATCCGCGACATAGCCATCCCCAGGTAGCTGCACCACGGTCAGACAGACACCGTTGGTGGCAATGGAGTCACCCAGCTTGACGTCGCTCAGATCCAGCTTGCCACTGCGTACCCGGACTGACACATCCTGCCCCTTGGATTGCAAGGAAACCAGGGTGCCAACCGCCTCAATGATGCCAGTAAACATGCTTACTCCTCGTGTCGCTGCGGTTGTAGCGTCAGGCGCAGATCATCACCGATCTGGCATACCTCACGCAGAGAAAATTGTGGTGCCTGACTCAGCGCCTCGAGGGGGGGCAGAGCCAGCAACCCCTGAGCCGTGTCGCCGAGCACCTTGGGAGCCAGGTAGACGATGAGCTCATCCACCAGCTGTTGTGCCACCAGGGCTCCGGCCAGCTGACGCCCCGCCTCGACCCAGACCTCATTGATGCCCCGTTGCCCGAGTTCGCGCAGCAAGGCTTGCAAGTCCAGCTTGCCAGACGCCGCCAGCGGCACCTCCAGCTGTTCGACCGACTCAGGCCACTCCCCCTGCCGCTGCCGACGCGCCAAGAGCACGGCGCCCGGCACGGAGTAGAGTTGCGCCTCGGGCTGCAGCCGTTGGCGGGAATCCACCAGCACTCGCAGCGGCTGACGCAACGAGACTTCCGGATATGCGGCCTGCACCTCGGCTGGCAGTTGCCCCCAGCGCACATTTAAAGATGGGTTGTCGACGAGGACGGTATCGGCGCCGCTCAGGATGGCGCTGCTGCGCGCGCGCCAGCGCTGCACATCGGCGCGAGCCGCGGACCCGGTGATCCACTGGCTCTGACCATTGGCCAGTGCGGTGCGGCCATCCAGGCTAGCCGCCAGTTTGACGCGCACCCAGGGCAGACCGGTTTTCATCCGCTTGATAAAGCCGGGATTCAAGGCGTTGGCTTCAGCCTCACACTCACCACACAGGACCTCGATACCGGCATCGCGCAGGATCTGCAGACCACGACCGGCCACCAGCGGGTTGGGATCCATCATGGCGACCACCACCCGGCTCACCCCCGCTTCGACCAGCGCCAATGCACAGGGTGGAGTGCGGCCGTAGTGGGAGCAGGGCTCGAGCGTGACATAGGCGGTGGCGCCACGCGCCTGCTCACCGGCGGCGCGCAGGGCATGCACCTCGGCGTGGGGTTCGCCCGCCTTCTGGTGCCACCCCTCACCCACCACGCGCCCGTCACGCACCAGCACGCAGCCGACATTGGGATTGGGATGGGTGGTGTAGCAACCACGAGCCGCCAGTTGCAGCGCCCGGGTCATCCACTCGTTGTCAGTCACAGCACTCTCTCCTTGCATCCTCGCTAAGTCTCCAGGCGGGCGATCTCCTCGCCAAACTCGCGGATATCTTCGAAGCTGCGATAGACGGAGGCGAAGCGAATGTAGGCCACCTTGTCGAGCCCCTTGAGCTCCTCCATCACCAGGTTGCCAATCAGCTTGGCATCGACTTCCCGCTCCCCGGTGGCTCGCAGTTTGGACTCGATGCGGTTGATTGACTCCTCGACGGCCTCCATGCCCACCGGCCGCTTCTCCAGCGCTCGCTGAATGCCGCCTCTGAGCTTGTCTTCGTTGAAGGGCTCGCGGCTACCGTTGCTCTTGATGACCCGAGGCATCACCAGCTCGGCGCTCTCGAAGGTGGTGAAGCGTTCATGACACTCGACGCACTCACGCCGCCGCCGCACCTGATGGCCTTCCGCCACCAGACGGGAATCGATGACCTTGGTTTCGTCCGCACTACAAAATGGGCAATGCATGGGCTATGCCTCCACTAGGGGTTCTTGCGGCAGTGTAACAGAG
The DNA here is from genome assembly GCA_041905215.1 of Aeromonadaceae bacterium. GTDB lineage: Bacteria > Pseudomonadota > Gammaproteobacteria > Enterobacterales > Aeromonadaceae > Pseudaeromonas. The sequence continues at coordinate 3,014 of JAYRLO010000054.1, read as the reverse complement.
GCTAAGGTCGCTGTTGAACCATCTGCCGGATGGTTGCGCTGGTACCGATAAAAAAAGAGCCGCATCAGCGGCTCTTTTTCAATCACAGGAACGACTGAATCAATCAGGCGTAAACCGGCAGACGCTTGCAGATGGCCAGAACCTTTTCACGGGTAGCCGCCAGCACGGTTTCGTCGGTGTGGTTATCCAGCACATCACACATCCAGCCAGCCAGTTCGCGGGCATCGGCTTCGGTGAAGCCACGGCGGGTGATGGACGGAGAACCAACACGGATACCGGAGGTGACAAACGGGGAACGCGGATCGTTTGGCACCGAGTTCTTGTTGACCGTGATGTTGGCCTTGCCCAGAGCGGCATCGGCATCCTTACCAGTCAGCTCCTTGTCGACTAGGTCAACCAGGAACAGATGGTTTTCGGTACCGCCGGAGACGATCTTGTAACCACGGGCCTTGAATACTTCGACCATCGCCTTGGCATTCTTCAGCACCTGCTGTTGGTACAGCTTGAATTCAGGCTCCATCGCTTCCTTGAATGCCACTGCCTTACCGGCAATCACATGCATCAGCGGGCCACCCTGACCACCGGGGAACACGGCGGAGTTCAGCTTCTTGTAGAGATCTTCGTCATCGGCAGCCGAGAGGATCAAGCCACCACGAGGACCAGCCAGGGTCTTGTGGGTGGTGGAGGTGACGACGTGAGCGTGCGGAACCGGGTTCGGGTAGACACCAGCAGCCACCAGACCGGCAACGTGAGCCATGTCTACGAACAGGTAGGCACCGATCTTGTCGGCGATTTCACGCATCTTGGCCCAATCGACGATGCCGGAGTAGGCGGAGAAACCACCGATGATCATCTTCGGCTTTTCGGTCACGGCCAGACGTTCCAGCTCGACGTAGTCGATCTTGCCGGATTCATCGATACCGTAGGGAATGATGTCGTACAGCTTGCCGGAGAAGTTGACCGGTGAGCCGTGAGTCAGGTGGCCGCCGTGAGCCAGGTTCATGCCCAGCACCTTGTCGCCCGGTTGCAGCAGAGCCATGTAGACGGCGCTGTTGGCTTGAGAGCCGGAGTGCGGTTGAACGTTTGCGTAGGTGGCACCAAAGAGTTCCTTGGCGCGTTCGATGGCCAGGGTTTCGACCACGTCGACATACTCGCAACCACCGTAGTAACGCTTGCCCGGATAACCTTCGGCGTACTTGTTGGTCAGTTGCGAACCTTGAGCCTGCATGACCCGCGGGCTGGTGTAGTTTTCAGAGGCGATCAACTCGATGTGCTCTTCCTGACGCACGGTTTCATCGGTGATGGCAGCCCACAGTGCGGGATCGTAATCGGCAATGTTCATGTCACGCTTCAGCATCCATATCTCCTGACTCTGCGTAATATAGTGGGGGGTTGGTCACATTCTACCTTGCCACCAGGCGGCTGGATAGCACAGGATGGCAACAATCTGCGGTAAAAACGAACTCGCCCCTACCGCATTTGAGGGCAAATTGCCCGTTTTGTGAGCACTATGTGGTGATTAGACCAGTAAAGTGCTGCCAATTTTCACGAAATCAATATAATTGGCGCGTTTGGCTTGAAGGCTGACACCAGAAAGCATACAAAGCATGAACTTCGCAGCTACCCTAACGATAGCTGCATGATTGCCGAGGATAAGCTCACGATGGCCGCAAAAGAACGTATATTGCTCTTGAATGGCCCCAACCTTAACCTGTTGGGAAAACGGGAACCAGGGATCTACGGTTCAGCCACCCTCAACGACATCGTTGACCGGCTGCAACTGCTTGCCGACGAGCAGGCCGTAACCCTGACCCACCTGCAATCCAATGCCGAGTATGAATTGATCAACGCAATTCATGGGGCCATGGGGCAGGTCGATTTCATCCTGATCAACCCGGCGGCGTTCACCCATACCAGCGTTGCACTGCGTGATGCGCTGTTGGGGGTTGCGATCCCGTTTATCGAGATCCACCTCTCCAACGTCCATGCCCGTGAACCCTTCCGTCATCACTCCTACCTGTCCGATGTGGCCAAGGGGGTGATCTGCGGTCTGGGGGCGGATGGTTACGAATTTGCTTTACTAGCGGCTGTGCGCCATCTGCGCCAGTCAAACATCTAATCTGCTAGAGAAGTTGAACAGAGAATGCAAATGGATATCCGTAAAATCAAAAAACTGATCGAACTGGTCGAAGAGTCCGGTATCACCGAGCTGGAAATCACCGAAGGTGAAGAATCGGTGCGTATCAGTCGTGGCATGGTGGCAACTCAGGTCGCCCCGGTTGCCTATGCGGCTCCGCAAGTTGCAGCTGCTCCTGTCGCCGCCGCTCCGGGCTCAGCATTGGGTTCTGCAGCTCCGGCCGCCGCCGAGCTCAGCGGCCATGTGCTGCGTTCCCCCATGGTCGGCGCCTTCTACCGCTCTTCCGGTCCGGACTCAGCTCCGTTCGTGGAAGTGGGTCAGCAGGTCAAGGTTGGCGATCCGCTGTGCATCGTCGAAGCCATGAAGATGATGAACCAGATCCAATCTGACAAGGCTGGCGTGATCAAGAGCATCCTGGTTGAAAACGGCGATACCGTTGAATTCGATCAACCGCTGTTCGTCATCGAATAAGGGGTCTGAGCCCATGTTGGACAAAGTAGTCATCGCTAACCGCGGTGAAATTGCGCTGCGCATTCTGCGCGCCTGCAAGGAGCTCGGCATCAAGACGGTGGCAGTGCACTCCACCGCCGATCGCGATCTCAAGCACGTCAAGCTGGCCGATGAGACCATCTGCATCGGCCGCGCCTCCGCCAAGGAGTCCTACCTCAACGTGCCGTCGCTGATTGCGGCGGCCGAGGTGACGGGTGCCGTGGCCATCCACCCGGGTTACGGTTTTCTCTCCGAGAATGCCGACTTCGCCGAGCAGGTGGAAAAGTCAGGCTTCATCTTCGTCGGCCCCCGTGCCGACACCATCCGCCTGATGGGCGACAAGGTTTCCGCCATCAATGCGATGAAGAAGGCCGGTGTCCCCTGCGTA
>JAYRLO010000053.1:0-12952 GCA_041905215.1 Aeromonadaceae bacterium | reverse complement strand
CCAACGTTCTCGATAAGGTGGCAATGGTCTACGGCCAGATGAACGAGCCGCCGGGCAACCGTCTGCGCGTGGCACTGACCGGTCTGACCATGGCCGAGAAGTTCCGTGATGAGGGTCGTGACGTTCTGTTGTTCATCGACAACATCTACCGTTATACCCTGGCTGGTACCGAAGTATCCGCGCTGCTGGGTCGTATGCCGTCAGCCGTAGGTTACCAACCGACTCTGGCCGAAGAGATGGGTGTTCTGCAGGAGCGTATTACCTCCACCAAGAGCGGCTCCATCACCTCGGTACAAGCGGTCTACGTTCCTGCGGATGACTTGACTGACCCGAGCCCGGCGACCACCTTCGCCCACTTGGATGCGACCGTCGTTCTGTCCCGTCAGATCGCTGCTCTGGGTATCTACCCGGCCGTTGATCCGCTGGACTCCACCTCCCGTCAGCTGGATCCGCTGGTGGTTGGTCAGGAGCACTACGAAGTCGCCCGTGGCGTGCAGTCCGTACTGCAACGCTACAAGGAGCTCAAGGACATCATCGCCATCCTCGGGATGGACGAACTGTCCGAGAACGACAAGCTGGTGGTGGCGCGTGCCCGTAAGATCGAACGCTTCCTGTCCCAGCCGTTCAGTGTGGCTGAAGTATTCACCGGTTCACCGGGTAAGTACGTGCCGCTGAAAGAGACCATCCGTGGTTTCAAGGGCATCCTGGATGGCGAGTTCGACGATCTGCCGGAACAGGCGTTCTACATGGTTGGCTCCATCGACGAAGTGGTCGAGAAGGCCAAGAAACTGTAATTCGGGGCAGGAGGATCTATGGCTGAGATTACCTTCCACCTGGACGTGGTCAGCGCGGAGGGGATGTTGTTCTCCGGTCGCGTGGAATCCGTTCAGGTTTCCGGTGCGGAAGGGGAACTGGGCATCCGCCATGGTCACTCGCCGCTCCTGACGTCCATCAAGCCCGGCTTGGTGCGTCTGGTGAAATTGCACGGTGTCGAAGAGGTGATGTATATCTCGGGTGGCATGATGGAAGTGCAACCGGAAGCAGTGACAGTTCTGGCGGATACCGCCATCCGCGCTGCGGATATCGATGAAGCCAAGGCTCAAGAGGCGAAACGGGCGGCCGAAGAGAAACTCAACGGCAAGTCTGGTGATGTGGATTATGCGGAGGCCATCGCTGAGTTGGCCAAGGCCATGGCGCAACTGCGCGTCGTGGAACTCACCCGCAAAAACTATCGCTAACACCTCTGCGCACAACAAAAAGCGGCCCGCGGGCCGCTTTTTTTATCTCTTTTGTCCGGAAAATCCATAAAATAGGCGCCACTCTTTGCCGTTCTCACCCTGGGTGAAAGGATTCCTATGTCTCTGCATGTCGTCATTCTCGCGGCGGGTAAAGGTACTCGCATGCGCTCCTCATTACCGAAAGTCTTGCATCCGGTTGCCGGACGCCCCATGGTCAGCCATGTGATCGATACCGCCCACCAACTGGGCGCCGAGGCCATCCATCTGGTCTATGGCCATGGCGGTGAGCTGTTGCAGCAGCGACTGAATGATGCCCAAGTCACCTGGGTGCTGCAGGCCGAGCAGTTGGGCACCGGCCATGCCGTGGCTCAGGCCACACCGGCGATCCCGGATGAGGCTCGGGTGCTGGTGCTGTATGGCGATACCCCGCTGATCACTCCTGCCACTCTGAACAAGCTGCTGGCCGTGCAACCCACCGGTGGGATCGGCCTGCTGACCGTGACCCTGGCCAATCCGACCGGTTATGGCCGCATCGTGCGCGATAACGACGCCGTGGTCGGCATCGTCGAGCAGAAGGATGCCAATGCCGAACAGTTGGCCATCTGCGAGGTGAATACCGGTGTGTTGGTGGCTCCGGCTGGCAAGCTCAAGCAGTGGTTGGCCGGTTTGACCTGCCAGAACGCCCAGGGCGAATACTATCTGACCGATGTCATCGGCGCGGCCCATCGTGATGGCGCAGTTATCACCACCGCGCAACCGGCGGAAGCGGCTGAGACCGAAGGGGCCAACAATCGTCTGCAACTGGCGGCTCTGGAGCGCTTCTATCAGCGCCGTGAGGCCAATCGCCTGATGCTCGAGGGGGTAACCCTGCTGGATCCGACTCGCTTCGATCTGCGTGGCTCGCTAGTCTGCGGCGAGGATGTGATCCTCGATACCAACGTCATCATCGAAGGCAAGGTCGAGCTCGGCCATCGGGTGCGCATCGGCGCTGGCTGTGTGCTCAAGGATTGCGTGATAGCCGATGACAGCATCATCAGCCCCTATACGGTGATCGAGTCATCCCAATTGGCGCGAGCCACCACGGTCGGCCCCTTCGCGCGGCTGCGTCCCGGCTCCGTGCTGGGGGAAGAGGCCCATGTCGGCAACTTCGTCGAGATCAAAAATGCCTCGCTGGGTTTCGGCTCCAAGGCCGGCCATCTGAGCTATCTGGGTGACAGCGAGATCGGTGCCGATGTGAATATCGGCGCTGGTACCATCACCTGCAACTACGATGGTGCCAACAAGCACAAGACTATCATCGAGGATAATGTCTTCGTCGGCTCCGACACCCAGCTGGTGGCTCCGGTGATTGTGCGCAAGGGGGCGACCATCGGTGCCGGCACCACGGTCACCCGCGAAGTGGGCGAGAACGAGCTGGTCATCACCCGGGTGCCTCAGCGCCATGTCGCCAACTGGCAGCGTCCGGTGAAGATCAAAAAATAAGTATCACAGTGGCAAAAACGGCACCCTCGGGTGCCGTTTTGTTTGGTTCTGTCCTAATTATCCGTTGATAGATCCATCCGATGTTGGCCAGGAGTCCGGACGAACGCAGACACGTCGTGAATACCTCCTTGTAGCCTCGATGGCGGCATCCCTGCCGCCAACGGTCTGCTTTTCGTCCATACTCCATCCCTCTGACGAGCGGTTCCGGCTCATCACAGACATATCGTGAATACATCCATATCTTTTCTGAGCAACATCGCTTCTTAATCGATGGTTTTATTCTTGCTGCTGTTTTCCGGATCTTTCTTGTTCGTCAGACCAAGCTGATACCAGTCCACCTTGCGGGTTACGACCATCACCAGCGCCAGCACCACGAACAGCAGTCCGCTGCCCAGCAGCAGGGCGATATCCTCGGCCTGCATCAGGCCATAGAGGATGGCGTAGAGCAGGGCCAGCAGGCTGGCGAAACCGACTCCGCGCTTCAGGCCGCCGAGCAGGTGGCTGGCGTAGTAGGCCAGCAGACCGACACAGGCGATGCTTGCCGCCAGATAGGCGAGGCTGAAGCCGATCTGCTCGGAGAGGGCCAACAGCACCAGGTAGAAGATCACCTGGGCCATGCTGACCAGGGCGTACTGGATCGGGTGCAGGCGCAGTTGCTTGAGCAGCTCGAACAGGAAGAAACTGAGGAAGGTCAGGCCGATGAACAGCTCGGCATACTTGATGGCCCGCTCGTTCTGCTGATAGTGGTCGACGGGCTCGATCAGGCTGACGGTGAAGGCTGGCACCCCGTTGATCCCCTCTTCCAGACCGTCGGCGAAACGCTCCTGCATGTTGTTGGCAAACCAGCTGCTCTCCCACTGCGCCTTGAAGCCCTGATCGCTGATGGTGTGCTGACGAGGCAGGAAGTGGCCGACAAAGCTGGGGTGAGGCCAGTTGCTGCTCAGGTTCAGGGTGCTGCTGGCGCCCACCGGCACCACATCGAAGTGATCCGTGCCCTGCAGCGCCAGCTCAAAGTTGAAGGTGATGGGCTGGTTGGTGCCCAGGCTCTCGAGTGGCAACGGCGCATGCATTCCCTGCGTCGCCCCGTCAAAGCGAGCTCCCGGCTCGAAGGCGATGCTCTGCTGGCCCCAATGCAGCGCCGGTACCTGCAGGATGCCGCGGGCGTCGTTGATGGCCACCGCCAGATAGGGCTGCTCCAGCTTGATATTCCCCTTGTTGAGAGTCTCCAGATCGTTCAGGACAAAGCGTCCCTGCAGGGCGAGCTGGGCGTGAAACAGCTGGCTCTGGTAGATGCCCAGCTTGCGCGGTTCGACCTGCAGCTTGCCATCGATGGCCAGGGTTTCGGGTAACAGCAGCAGTTGGTGGCGGGTCTGATACTCCTTGTACTGCTTCTCTTCGGCCACATATTCGCGGGTGGTCTCGAGATAGGGGATGACCAGCACAGGGCCGGTTAGGCGTTGCGGGCCGCTGCTGCTGGTGGTGATCTGGGCAATGGCCTCGGCACGGTAGGCCTGGCGCTCTTGATTGAGCGACAGCACGGAGCTCAGCGGCAGCTGCAGCAATAGAAACAGAATGAACAAGATGGTGATCTTGTGGCTGATGAGTGACTTGAACATGGTGATCCCTCCTGGATGATTGACGAGGAGAGTCTGAGCCCCCTGTGTGGGGGCTTGATGTGGCTGTGTGAAGTCTGGGTGAAGTGGTGAATTATTTTTGCGGGGATGACTAGCCGCAGAGGGGTAGTCTCAGCTCGGCACAGGCGCCGCTCTGGCTATCGGTGCGATTGTGCAACGTGATGGTGCCCTGATGGCGTTCGACCACCTCGCGCACGAAGCTCAGGCCGAGGCCGGTGCTCTTGCCGGTGTGCGGTCGAGGCAGGGAGTAGAAGCGCTCGAACAACCGCTCCTGGGCATAATCGGGGATGCCGGGCCCCTGATCCACGATGGTCAGCTGGTAGTCACCCGTTGCCAAAATAGTGCCTTGCAACTCGATGTGGCCACCCACTGGTGAGAAGTCGATGGCGTTATCCAGCAGGTTGGCGATGGCCTGACCGAGCAGCAGGGCGTCGGCCTCAATTCGGGCCGGTTGTAGCTCGGCCCGCCACTGGATCTGCCGCTGTTCGGCCTGAGGGCGCATCAAATCCAGCTGCTGGCCGATCAACTGCTCGAGGGCCAGCGGTTGCTTCTCCAGCGAGGGACGGGACTCCAGGCTGGCCAGCTGCAGCATCTTGTCGATCAGCCGCTGCATTCGTTCCCCCTGCTCGCGGATACTAGTCAGGAAGCGCCGCGCTACCGGCTCGGGGGGCGACTCCTGCAGCAGCTCGGCGGTGCCACGCAGGGCGGCCAGCGGGCTCTTCAACTCGTGGGTCAGGCTGTGGACATACTGCTCGACATAGGCCTTGCCCTCGAGCTTGCGGCGCATGTTCTCCAGCGCCTGACCGAGGCGCTGCAGCTCCGGGCTGCCCAGTCTGGGCAGTGAGACCGGCTCGCCGCGGCTGACCGCGGCGGCGTAATCCTCCAGACGGCGCAGCGAGCGGTTGAGCCACCAGACCATGCCGCCGCCGGCGGTCAGGGCGATGCCCAGCAGCAGGATGGCGGCCCACTGGATGGTGCGTTCACTGCGGGCGATGACCGGATCCATGGCGCGATTGGGTTTGCCCACCGTCAGTACGCCGCGGATCTGGCCGTTCTCCAGCAGGGGGGCGGCGACATACATCACCGAACTCTTGGGATCGCCGGCAATGTCGCGGCTGCTGCGGGCGCCATAGCGTCCCTGCAGGGTCAGGAAGACATCATTCCAGCGCGAGTAGTCGGCGCCGAGATCGCGGCCGGTGGAGTCAAATAGTACGATGCCGTGCCGATCGGTGACATAGAGGCGGTAGTCGACGCGATCCTTCTGGATGCCATCGATGCGGGCACCGATCGGCCGCTGGTTCAGGGTGATCAGGGCGCGGGCCAGGGCGCTGTGGGCCAGGCTGTCGCGGGTCAACGGCTGGTCGGCCAGATCGGCCGCTGTCAGCTGGGCCAGCAGTTGCGCGGTATCGATCAGGGTCCCCTCGGTGGCGCGGCGCACCCCGGGTTTGACCTCCTGCAGGAAGATGTTGAGGACAAACCAGGCGGCGACCGCCACCAGCAGGAAGAAGCCGAGCAGCAGGCGCAGACTCAGACGCATGGCGAAAACCTCAACGGTTGTTGGCGGCTCATGCCGACTCGCTCAGGCTGTAGCCGAGGCCGCGGTGGGTGAGGATCGGATTGGCTTGCGGATCGATCTCGTGCAGCTTGGCGCGCAGCGTCTTGATATGGGTGTCCACGGTGCGCTCCAGACTCTCCTCGGCATCGGCCCAAACCTGCTCCATCAACTGCTGCCGGGAGTAGACGTGACCCGGATGTTGCAGCAGGGTCTTGAGCAGCAGGTACTCGTAGCGGGTCAGGGTCAATGGCTGGCCATGAAACTGGATGCAGGCGCGCGCCTCATCCAGTTGCAGGCCGCGCGGTTTTTCCGTCGGTGGCGGCGCGAGCGGCCGGGCACGGCGCAAGATGGTGCGCACTCGGGCGCTGACCTCGCGGGGCGAGAAGGGTTTGGCCACATAGTCGTCGGCGCCCATCTCCAGTCCCAGCAGACGATCGATCTCCTCGCTGCGCGCGGTCAGAAACAGCAGCGGCAGTTGGCTGACGGCGCGGATGCGGCGGCAGAGTTCGAAGCCGCCGATATCCGGCAGTCCGACATCCAGGATCAGGAAATCGGGCTGCTCGTGATTCATCGCCTCCAGCAGCGGCAGCCCGCGCTCGAACCAGCGCACGGCAAAGCCGTCGGTCTCCAGGCTGTAGATCAGGGTGTCGGCAATGCTGGCTTCATCTTCCACCAGCCAGATCTGCGGGCTCGTCATCGCTGTTGTCTCGTACTCCGGGACTCAATATGCGACAAGTTACCATGGCGGCACTCCACCCGAGTAGTCGATCCCATCGGTTATGGGAATGGGCTCGCAGTGACGGTCTGGTCGAAGAAAGATCGAACAGCTATTTATCTTTCGTTGATCTTTCGATTTGAAAGTTTATACTCGGCGCCATGATTTTACTTCCGTGATAACGAAAGACTAATGAGCAAACGCAATACCCAACAGCGACGTCATGCCATCGTCACCCTACTCGCCGAGCGCGGTGAACTGAGTGTGGACTGGTTGGCGCGGGAGTTCGAAACCTCGGAGGTGACCATCCGCAAGGATCTGGCCGAGCTGGAACGCAATGGCCTGCTGCTGCGTCGTTACGGTGGCGCCATTCCTGTGCCTCAGGAGCTGGTGGCGGATGTACCGGAAGCCGAACAAGTTTCGAAACGAAAGCTGGCCATCGCCCGCGCCGCCGCCGAGCTGATCCGCGACCACAACCGCATCATCATCGACTCTGGCAGCACCACGGCGGCTCTCATCCCCGAACTCGGCAAGCGCCGGGGACTGGTGGTGATGACCAACTCCCTGGCGGTGGCGGCAGCCCTGCGGGAGCTGGAGAACGAGCCGACCCTGCTGATGACTGGCGGCACCTGGGACCCCCACTCCGAGGCGTTTCAGGGCCAAGTGGCCGAGCAGGTGTTGCGCTCCTACGACTTCGACCAACTCTTCATCGGCGCTGCCGGGGGCGATCCGCAACGGGGCACCACCACCTTCAATGAGCTGGTTGGCTTGTCGCGGGTGATGGCCGAAGTGGCGCGGGAGGTAATAGTGCTGGCGGAGTCCCACAAGGTGGGCCGCAAGATCCCGAATCTGGAGCTGCCGTGGAGCCGTATCGATACCCTGATCACCGATATCGGCTTGGCGGATGAGATTAAGCAACAAATCGAACAGCAGGGCGTGCAGGTGATCTGCGTGCCGGAATTGGCATAACGAAGGAATCAGAGCATGTGTGGAATTGTCGGGGCAGTCGCCCAACGGGATGTGGTGGATATTCTGGTCGAGGGTTTGCGTCGCCTGGAGTATCGCGGTTATGACTCGGCCGGCGTGGCGGTGATTGATGGTCATACCCTGCAACGGGTGCGTCGTCTGGGTAAGGTGCAGGAGTTGGCCCGGGCGCTGGACGAGCAGCCACTGCATGGTGGCACCGGCATTGCCCACACGCGCTGGGCTACCCACGGTGAGCCCTCCGAGACCAACGCTCACCCCCATGTTTCCGATACCCTGACCGTGGTGCATAACGGCATCATCGAAAACCACGAAGAGTTGCGTAACAAGCTCAAGGGGCTGGGTTATCAGTTTGTCTCTCAGACCGACACCGAGGTGATCGTTCACCTGGTCCATCACCATCGCCAGAGCGAGCCGACCCTGCTTGCTGCCCTGCAGAAGGCGGTCAAGGAGCTGCGTGGTGCCTATGGCACCGTGCTGGTGGATGCCACCGATCCGGAGCGTCTGGTGGTGGCCCGTTCCGGCTCACCGCTGGTGATAGGCCGTGGCATCGGCGAGAACTTCATCGCCTCCGACCAACTGGCTCTGCTGCCGGTGACCCGTCGCTTCCAGTTCCTCGAAGAGGGGGATGTGGCCGAGGTGACCCGCCGCTCCGTGACCATTTTTGATGTCAACGGCAATCCGGTGGAGCGCCCTGAGCTGGAGTCTGAACTCTCCCACGATGCCGGTGACAAGGGCGAGTATCGCCACTACATGTTGAAAGAGATCTACGAGCAACCTTCGGCCCTCAATAACACCCTCGAAGGGCGCTTGAGTGGCTCTCATCTGGTGCCGGAAGCCTTCGGTAACGGTGCCCGTGACATCTTCGCCCAGGTTCAACATGTGCAGATCGTCGCCTGTGGTACCTCTTACCACTCCGGCATGGTGGCCCGTTACTGGTTTGAAGAGATTGCCGGTGTCACCTGCAACGTCGAGATCGCCTCCGAATTCCGCTATCGCAAGTCGGTTACCCGCCCGGGCAGCCTGTTGGTGACCCTCTCCCAGTCCGGTGAGACCGCCGATACCCTGGCCGCCCTGCGTCTGGCCAAGGAGTCTGGCTATATGTCCAGCCTGGCCATCTGCAACGTGCCGGGTTCATCCCTGGTACGGGAATCAGATCTGGCCTTCATGACCCGCGCCGGTGCCGAGATCGGCGTGGCCTCTACCAAGGCCTTCACCACTCAGCTGGCTGGTCTGCTGATGCTGGTGGGGAGCATTGGTCACTGCCGTGGCAATCTGGATGCCGCCGCCGAGTCGGCACTGGTCCATTCGCTGCGCACTCTGCCTGAGCAGCTCAAGAGCACCCTGGCGCTGGACAAGCAGATCCAGGCCTTGGCCGAAGAGTTTGCCAACAAGCACAACAGCCTGTTCCTCGGCCGCGGCACCCAGTACCCCATCGCCATGGAGGGGGCGCTCAAGCTCAAGGAGATCAGCTACATCCACGCCGAAGCCTATGCGGCTGGCGAGTTGAAGCACGGCCCGCTGGCGCTGATCGATGCCGATATGCCGATCATCGTCGTAGCACCCAACAACGAACTGCTGGAGAAGCTCAAATCCAACGTCGAAGAGGTTCGTGCGCGCGGTGGCATCCTCTATGTCTTTGCTGACAAGGAGGCCGGGTTCAACTCCGACGCCACCATGCGCGTGATGCCGATGCCCAAGGTGGACGAGGTGATCGCCCCCATCGTCTACACACTGCCACTGCAGCTGCTCTCCTACCACGTCGCCATCATCAAGGGCACCGATGTCGACCAGCCGCGTAACCTGGCCAAGAGTGTAACTGTTGAGTAATTGCATGATATTAATGGAAAAACTATAACGAGGTGATAAGGTTGTGTAGCGAAACCTTTCTGATAAATACGGCCTCTGTTTTATATTTGAAGTAGGCTGTATTAAGAGTGAGGTACGCAATCTTACCCGATTAAAAATAAGGGTTATTCGATAAGTACCTTGACGTTGAACGGGTATTAAGAGGGATTCACCATGCTTAAAGAAGTGAAACTCCATAATTGGAAAAGTTTTGAGCAAGCCACGCTCTTTATTGACCCGTTGACCATCATCATTGGTACCAATGCCAGCGGTAAATCCAATACTCTGGATGCATTGCTTTTTTTACAACGAGTTGCCTCTGGGGTCGGTATTTTTCAAGCTATAAATGGGGATTTGTCACTGTCATCGATCCGTGGTGGTATGGAATGGATCTGCCGTAAACCCGCTAATGAATTTACGATAGAGTTGACCTTGGGTGGCGAGACAGAAAACCAAGATTACCACTATGAATTAAGTATACAGGTGAATGGTGCCAAAGCTGAGGTTGCTCGTGAAGAGCTTAAATTGCTGAAGTATGGTCCGCGCAGTCAAATCCCTAAAGAAAGCCGCCTTTTTTATACTCAATCCCAAGAGAGTTCTGCTCCTGGTTTACCCGCCTACTTTTCAACAGGAACTAAAGGGCCAGGTAAGCGCATAGATGTAAACCGCTCCCTTATTGTGCTAGCTCAGGCCGATACATTGAATTTACGGAAGGAGGTTCAAGAGGGGGTGCGGCGGGTTCTCAACCAGCTTCAGCAGATATTTGTTTTTGATCCCATTCCTAGTCATATGCGTGACTACACGCCTTTTTCTGAAAAGTTGCAGGCAGATGGCTCAAACATTGCTGGTGTGCTTGCTGCTCTCGATGCACCGCGTAAGTCAGAGGTTGAGAGAACGCTGACCGATTATCTGAAGGCATTGCCGGAACGAGACATATTGGAAATATGGACTGAGCCGGTTGGGCGATTTCAGACAGACGCCATGCTTTACTGTAAAGAAGGATGGTCAGATTCAGCGTCACACACAGTGGATGCAAGGGGAATGTCAGATGGCACTTTGCGCTATTTGGCTATAGTCACGGCTATGCTTACTCGCCAACCAGGCAGCTTGCTGGTAATTGAAGAGGTGGATAATGGCTTGCATCCCTCTCGTGCCCATGTGTTAGTTGAGATGTTACGTACCCTCGGTAAGCAGCGAGGGATAGATGTGATCGTGACGACTCATAACCCCGCACTCTTGGATGCGGCAGGTGCGAGTATGGTGCCCTTTATTACTGTTGCCCACCGTGATGGTGAAACTGGGGTTAGCCTGTTGACGCAGTTGGAAGATGTTGAGCACTTACCCAAGTTGATGGCATCAGGGTCATTGGGACGACTCACATCTGAAGGGCTTATTGAGGCTGCCTTACAGCGGGAGGCCGCTAAATGAAAAAAGTGTTGGTCATTGACACCAGCATTCTTTGTGTTTGGCTGGATATTCCCGGTATGGAGGATTGCGGCCCGGATGCGGATAAGTGGAACCGGGCCCGGGTTGCAGCCAAAATTGAGGCTGAGGAACGGGAGAACACAACTTTTGTTTTGCCACTGGCCAGCATCATTGAGACTGGAAATCACATAGCTCAAGCACGATATTATAGACGCGAGCGCGGAGAGTCACTCGCAGAGCTGATAAGGAAGAGCGCGAATCAGGATACGCCCTGGGCTGCATTTTCCGATCAGTCAACTTTGTGGACATCAGTAAAGCTCGCTGAGTTGGCTGATAGTTGGCCTCCTTTGGCTCAACAGCAGCTCTCGCTCGGTGATGCCACTATCAAGGATGTTGCTGAGTTCTATGCTGCTACGGGGTGTCGCGTCGAGATCCTGACGGGTGATGCAGGTTTGAAAGCTTACGAGCCAATAGTTCAGCTTGAAATACCTAGACGAAAACAGCGACGCTGAACTGAATGGATCTGATGGATGTTGCGTTAGTTCGCTATGAGCCAGAAGAACACGCTTTCGGCCCTTGAAGCCGAAAATGCCCGCCTGATAGCCCTGTTAGAACGCCACGGAATTGAGTGGCGACAAGAGGAACCTGCCGCTACTACCCCCAGAAGGCTTGAGTCATCAACGCTTTCCACCTCTGAAAAAGTGACACTGTTTCGCCGTCTGTTTCGTGGGCGTTCTGATGTCTATCCCCTTCGCTGGGAAAGCAAAACCACTGGCAAGTCGGGCTATGCTCCGGCTTGTGCCAACGAATGGCGTGCCGGGATCTGTGAAAAGCCCCGTATCAAGTGTGCTGACTGTCGCAACCGACTGTTGAGTCCACTGTCCGATAACGTGATCTACGATCATCTGGCAGGTCGTCACACAGTGGGCGTCTATCCGCTGCTGGAGGATGATTCCTGCCATTTTCTTGCCATTGATTTTGATGAAGCCGATTGGCGCGAGGATGCCTGCGCGGTTATTCGCTCCTGTGATGAGTTGGGTGTGCCTGCGGCACTGGAGATTTCACGCTCTGGCCAGGGGGCGCACGTCTGGGTATTTTTCGCCAGCCCTGTGCCTGCACGAGATGCCAGACGTCTAGGGTCAGCCCTCATCAGTCATACCTGCTCCCGTAGCAGACAGCTGAAGCTTGAGTCTTATGATCGGTTGTTTCCCAATCAAGACACCATGCCTAAAGGTGGTTTCGGTAATCTGATCGCCTTGCCACTACAGAAGGGGCCAAGAGAACGAGATTGCAGCGTGTTTGTCGACACTGAGCTGCATCCCTACTCCGACCAGTGGGCATTTCTGGCTAGCATCCAGCTCGTGGCTGCACTCGATATTGAACCTACTATTTTGCGAGCGACAGGGAGTGCTCATCCTCTTGATGTCACCTTTATCGACGATGAAGATCTGGCCTCACCCTGGAAGCGGGATCGTTCGCTCACGAAGAAGCTGGTTGGACAGATGCCGAAGTCGCTTAACGTGACACTGGCTAATCAGCTCTATTTCGAAAAAGACGGGCTCCCCCAGTCGTTAGCCAATCGCCTGATCCGGTTGGCTGCTTTCCAGAACCCTGAGTTCTACAAGGCGCAGGCCATGCGGATGTCGGTTTGGGACAAACCACGGGTGATTGGTTGCGCGGAAAATTATCCTCAGCATATTGCCTTGCCGCGTGGTTGCCTTGATGCAGCACTCGAGCTATTGAAAGACAATGGCATCGACAGCCAGCTGATCGATGAGCGCTTCGGCGGTGAAGCTATCAATGCGGCTTTTGCTGGAGTTCTGCGCCTTGATCAAGAAGCTGCTGTGTCGGCAATGTTGCATCACGACATTGGCGTACTGTGCGCCCCGACCGCCTTCGGCAAGACAGTTACTGCTGCCGCTATGATAGCGCATCGAGGAGTGAACACCTTGGTGTTGGTTCATCGAACTGAACTGCTCAAACAGTGGCAAGAGCGTCTGCAAACCTTTCTTGATGTCAGTAAGGGCTTGATTGGTACCATTGGTGGTGGCCAGTCTAAACCCTCCGGCAA
>JAYRLO010000052.1:0-12996 GCA_041905215.1 Aeromonadaceae bacterium | reverse complement strand
TGTTGAGCGATGATGCCAATGAGATCGGTCAGAGTCTGCTGCGAAATAACAAGATCGCCAATGACATGGTCTTTGCCAAGACACCTGCCGAGCTGGAGTTGGCACGCCAACAGTTCCAAGCTCAAGCCAAAGAGCTTGCTGAGCGTCAGGATGCCTTGCTCGCTCGCCTCAAACAGATTGAGCAACCAGGCGAGGCCATCAAAATTTCAGAATCCTTGCTCAACGCCACCAAGGCGATTGAGACGAGAGGGCAAGATATTTATCAGCTCCAACTGGCCATTCTGCAGGAGAGTGCCCAGATTGATAAAATCAAGGCTGATTTTTTGACCAAAATCAGTTTCGCCAAGGTCGCTGTTGATCTCTCGTTCAAATCCTATGCCGATGAAGACCCCTACATTGCCTCATTGACCAAGCAGATGGTGTCGCAGATTGGCACGCTGGAATACATGGTCAATGCCATCTTCAGTACACAGTCACTCAAGGAGATGCAGGCTATCCAGCGCAATGCGGTCTCCATGGTGCAGATGGTGTTGAACAACAGCAACGTGTTGCTGCAGGAGGTTCCTGCTGCCAAGGACAATTCGGACTACATGACCGGCATTGCCGCCCTGAAGGAAAATGACGGGAAGAAGGGAGCCATAGCCCGTTATGTTCTGTTGCAAGACAAGCGCAGTCAGTTGATGGCCCAGATCGAACAGCTGTCGGCCGACGTGGAAAAAGCGATGAAGCTGGAGAAGAATCTGCTGGATGCCACCAAGACAATCGGTAATGACGCCTTCGATAAGGCGAGTGACAGCATCAGCAGTACCACAGTGAGCATCATGACCTCCCTGGTGTTGAGCCTGGTGTTTGCCGCCGTTGTTGGTTGGCGTCTCTCCAGCTCCATCAACGGTCCTATGACTATCTTGCAGAAAATTTTGCGCAAATTGGCTGTTGGTGACTTCACCCAACGTGTCGAGGGGCGCTTCAGTGGTGAATTCGCCGAGTTGCAACGTGACATCAACGCCGTGATCCACGAGTTCAATAATGCGTTGACTGTGGTCAAGGGTGGCGCCGAGCAGACTCGCGATACCGCCAATAAGAATCGTGAGTTTGCTGATACCCTGGCCGCTCAGGTACAGGTGCAATCAGGGGCCATGAATACGCTGGCTGCGACGGTAACCGAGATGGAACACGCCATTCAGGATGTCAACAGCAATACCGAGGCAAGCCTTGGCATGGTGCTGTCGGTGGATGAACAAGTTCAATCGGGTCGTGAACTGGTCGAGGAGAACAGCCGTCTGGTCGGCTCACTGTTTGATAATCTGAAACATAGTGAAGCCGTCATACAGCAGGTCTATGCCCAGAGTGAGCATATCGGCGGGATCCTGGAGGTTATTGCCGGAATTTCTGAACAGACCAACCTGCTGGCATTGAATGCGGCGATTGAAGCCGCTCGAGCCGGGGAGCACGGTCGAGGATTTGCCGTGGTGGCTGATGAGGTACGAAACCTGGCGAGTCGGACCAATCAGAGTACCAAGGAGATCAATACCATGATTTCCGAACTGCAGAGTAAATCGTCCGGTGCCGTCTCCAGCATGCAAGAGAGCCTGCACCTGATGCAAAGTGGCCGGGCCATGATGGATCAGGTCAACGGAGCCATTGGTCTCATCGCCGACCATATGATGAATGTGCGCAACTCTGCCGAGCTCATTGCCAATGCAACGCGCGAGCAAACCATTGCCAGCCGAGAAATCAGCCGCAGCATCAACGAGATGTCCGAGGTGGTCGAGCTCAGCAGCAAGACCATGCATGACATGGCAAGTCAGACGGTTGCGCTGGATCAGCTCTGTGAACAGCAGGAGCAAACGGTCCGTCAATTTAAGCTGGGTCAGGTTGGGTAACGGGGCGGGATCAGGACGCTCGCTCGAGCCATATTAAGACGAACAAAGCCCCGGCTCTGAAAAGAGCCGGGGCTTTTTAGTGGATCTCTCTTACAACAAAATAGCATCGTTTGGGGTTACAGCAGTCGTCTTGCCGCCTCAATGACGATCTGGACGGCCTGGCTCTCGGTACTCTTCATCGTGGCAGCATCCGGTATCTCCTGCTGGGTACGGTTCACGATTACCCCGGCGACCATACCGGCTCGCAAACCCTGGCTGGCGCACATGGTCAGCAAGGTTGCTGATTCCATCTCATAGTTCATGACGCCCATGGCTTGCCATTCCGCCATGGAGCCTCTGAAGCGTTCAACGACACGGCCCGAGTAAGTATCATACCGCTCCTGGCCAGGATAAAAGGTATCGGAAGATGCGGTGATGCCGATGTGTTTGCGAACGTGCATTGTTTCGGCGGCTGCGACTAAGGCGGTCGTGCAGGCAAAGTCGGCGACCGCTGGAAATTCCATCGGAGCAAAATGCAGCGAGGCACCATCGAGGCGAACAGCGGCCGTGGTAATCAGGATATCTCCCACCTGGATATGGGGCTGGATGGCTCCCGTGGTACCAATTCGCAGAAATGTCCTAATTCCCAACTGGGCCAACTCCTCAACCGCGATGGAGGTGGATGGGCCGCCAATACCGGTCGAGCAGATCACGATCGGATGACCATCCAGCTCAGCGAGCCAGCTTGTAAATTCCCGATGGCAGGCAAGAAAACGAGGGTTATCCAGCATCTCG
Organism: Aeromonadaceae bacterium; assembly: GCA_041905215.1. Classification (GTDB taxonomy): domain Bacteria; phylum Pseudomonadota; class Gammaproteobacteria; order Enterobacterales; family Aeromonadaceae; genus Pseudaeromonas. Next base: position 10,339 of record JAYRLO010000052.1, on the reverse strand, counting down.
GCAATTTTTCGCACGCGCTCCGGATCTCCGGGCACAATGGCCAATTCAGCACCCTGTAAATCCGCTTTGGTAAGCCCCAGGTGAAACACGTCGGAAGGCTTTTGCATCTGATTTCTCCGTAGCAATTAGTGAGACGGGCTTGTACCCCCTCGGTTGGAATGAGCTCAGTGTAAGTAGCGATAGACAGAAAAGGTGTGAGCTCGATCGGCGTCTATTGGCGCATCGCGGCAGGATTATCCATGGCTGTTCGGCAAAAGATAGCTACTTCGCTGCCGAATACGTTTGCGGAAAAATGTAAAACGTATGCGAGCCGAATTGTGGCTCGCACGAGCAAATCTCAAGAGAATTCTGGTTCTGTGAGGTCGGTCGCTATCTATTGATCGCTACAGACTTGTATCGAGGGCAGAGCCGACATTTTTTCGTGCATCTTCTGTTCTGCACTCCGATAACAGGCATCACGTTTAGCCGCAGCGGTCGTGCCAGCATAGCTAATATCGCAATCATTGTAGGAGGTGTGATATTGCTCCTCGATGCGCCGCTTGAGGTAGGAGACCTTATCTTGTTGCAGCTCACGGCAGGTCTGGGCGGCCCCGGCCGCTGCAGGGGGCAGCGTTGCCTGTTGGAGTAATTTGTTCTGCAGATTTTGTCGTTCGAGTTCCTGCCGTTCGGTTCGCTCGATCAATGCCTGTTCGGCAGGGGTAAAGGCCGTATTTACCTTACCGAATGATTGTTGTTTGCCGGTTGGAGGTAACTGACTGTAATGGGCAACGCCCTTGCTATCGATCCAACGATAAACTTCGGCTGCCTGCAAAACAGGGAGGGTGAGACAACTGGTAGCGCAAACCAGAAAACAAACGGCATTCCATCGCATAGAAATCTCCTTATCCATGCTGACGGCCATCTGCTTGCGTATTCTGGCCACCGATGGAGTAACGCATCCGTGTCTATCATGTAAACATATGTAAAAAATGACAACTTTTTTTATAGGCAAATGTGACGAGGACTATTTACTCAAATTTGTTATTCATCATTCGCAGATAAGAGTGAGCAGCTTGAACTCCCTGATCATACCCTCGTTGTAAATGGACCAAACTGCGTGTCAGGCGGCCGACGGTGAACTCTGGGGGCGGAGTTAACACGCGGATTTGGCAATCTCGTGGGGGGGAGGTGATGAAATCCAGGGTGGCATTGTACTGTTCATGCCGTTTGAGCATGGCGCTTACCAGAGCAGGATGCTCGCGTAGCAACTGCTTCAATAGCCAAGGGTAGCGGTTGACACGCTTGCGATATCCCCAGGGTCTGGAAAGCACGACAGTGATCTGTCGGGCACCGCGACGATACGCCTCGATGACCGGGATCGAGTCTGCAACACCGCCATCGGTATGGGCCTCGCCATCCAATAAGATGAAATGTCGGTAAGCAAGCGGAACCGAACAGGATGCCTTGGCGATGGTCATCACGGAGTCGGGGTGGGCGGCCGCGTCATAATAGCAAGCAACGCCGTCTGATACTCGGGTTGTGACTATGACCAGCGGGATCTGTCGTTGCCAGAGAGTGTCCATATCAAAGGGCAACTCGGTCAGACTCACGGGCCATAACCAATCAAGATCGAGCCAATGGCCGCCGCGTAAGAAGCGGGGGAAGCTGATGAACTCTTTTCGGCAGGATATATCCGTGATGACTCGGTAGGTCCGACCGACCTGCCCCGAGAGGTAAGCCGCCAGCGCTGTGGCTCCTGCGGATACCCCCAGGCAGAATGCGTAGGGAAAGTGGTGGGCTTTGATCAACTCGTCCAATACTCCGGCGGCAAAGATACCGCGCATGGCACCACCTTCAACGACTAGCGCCTGTTGGCTATCTGCCGCTGCTGAGCCAAAAACCAGCATTACCAATCAACTCCTTGTTGCGCCTTGATGCCGGCATCGAAAGCGTGTTTCACATTTCTGACCTCGCTGACCGTATCCGCCAGCTCCAGTAATGCTCGGTGGCAACCTCGCCCTGTGATGATCACATGTTGAGTCATGGGTCTTTGCACCAACGCATCGATCACCTCATCGAGATCCAGGTAATCATAGGCAATCATATAGGTCAGCTCATCGAGAAGAACCAGGTTTACGCTCGTATCGGCAAGCAACCGCTTTGCCTCAATCCAGACGGTTTGCGCGGCCAGTCTGTCGGCCTGCCGATCTTGAGTCTCCCAGGTAAAACCAGTCGCCATGACATGAAATTCGACTCCGGCGGCAGTTAGCAGATTGCGCTCACCACACTCCCAATTACCCTTGATAAATTGCACGACAGCGGCTGTTAATCCGTGACCCACAGCGCGACACACGGTACCAAAACCCGAGGTGCTCTTGCCCTTACCATCGCCAGTGATGACGATCAGCAGGCCTCGTTCATCTTGCGCGGCTGCAATACGCGCATCCACTCGCTGCTTTAATCGTTGTTGTCTGGCTATATGCCGTTCATCGCGTTCAATGTCTTCATTCATAAGGATTCCTTGCTGTGAGAGCCGGATTGGTAAACCTTGCCGGCCGCGTGTTCTATCCGCCGTTAGTGCCGGCGGTGCCTGTTGAGACACTGGCTAGTTGCCGGATCTGAATCACAGGCTCGCCCTGTGTGTGCCAGATATCCAGCTGTGTCATCGACGCATAGGGGATCGTCAGACACTGATAAAAATCGCCTCGTCGCCAGTCTGCATGAAGCAGATGAGCCAGAAGAAGGCGAATGACGCCACCATGAGTCACCACCAGCAAAGAGCCATCGCGACTCATCGCGACTATGCGCTGCCACGCGCCAAGGATCCGCTGGTGAAAATCGGCCAAGGGTTCGGAGCCGGGTAGCGGATTACCCACAGGATCGGCCCAGAAGCGCTCGAAATATGGCCAATGCTCGACTAAGTCGGCATAAGGGATCCCGTCCCAGTCGCCAAAGTCCATTTCCGCCAGCTCAGGCCAGATATCGAGCGGAATAGCGAACTGGTTGGCGATCGGGGTGGCAACCTGCAGACAGCGGACTCGAGGTGAGCAGAGCACTCGTTGCCATGGGGCGAGGGGCCTGTTCATTATGTGTGAAAAAGAGAGAAGTGCATCGCTGGCCAGCGGTGGGTCACTGCGACCGTACATGGCTGGAGCCCCCTCGATCTGACCATGGCGAAGCAACGTAATTTCATGGCGGATGGTTTCAGTCATGGCAGTTGGGCTCCGGCGGCTCTTTAAGAACGAGGGGGAGGCCCGATGCCACGAACAGAACACGATCAGCGAGTTTGGCCAGACGTTGGTTCAAGCGACCCGCTTCATCAACAAAACGGCGAGTGAGCTCGCCAAGAGGAATAATCCCCAGGCCGACCTCATTGCTGACAATCAGAATGTGGCCCTCGGCATTCAGCAATGCTTGTTCTAAGGCTTCGAGCCTTGGCTCTATGTGAGCCTGTGGGTGAGGCTCTCCCTCCGTATCATGAAGGAGGTTGCTGAGCCAGAGTGTCAGGCAGTCGATGATCAGGCATGAGTCAGGGTGACTGTGTTGTTTTATGGCTTCAGCGAGAGCGAATGGAGCCTCAACCACATGCCAGTGTGCTGGGCGATCCTGCTGATGGCGCCGGATCCGTTCAGTCATCTCCTGATCAGCAGCCATAGCGGTGGCCACATAGGTGATTGGCTGCTCGGCCTGCTGACTGGCTAATGAACAGGCCAATGCCGATTTGCCCGAGCGTGCACCGCCAAGCAGGAGAGTAATCTGTTTGTTCATGGCATGTTCTCCTCTTGGTTAGAGTGATTGGATCAGCATCGAGAGCCTGGGGATCTGCTGATGACCGAGGGCGAGCCAAAATAGATAGTAAGCCAACTCGGTAATTTGCTGGGTTGCCCCCAGACAATCACCGGTATAGCCCCCTAGCTGGCGCAGTAACCAGCGCTTGATCCAGCTGCGGCAGATAATTCCGATCACGAGCATTCCGAGTGCCGCCTGGATGCTCAACAAACACAGTGGGAGCAGGCCAAATGCCAGCAGCACACAAAGATCAGTCCTGGACTGATTTTGCGCCAGCGGTTTGGCTTTTCCACTCTCGCGGACATAGGGCATATCGAAAATCAGGCTGCCGGCAACGGCGCGAGAGCTGGCATGGATGACCAGCAACGCAACCAGAGGCTCTATCAACCCCAGAGCCATGATCTCATATAGCGCAAAGAATTTGATCAGGATTGCCAGTTGCAGGGCGAGGGCTCCGTAGGTTCCCAATCGGGAATCTTTCATGATTTCCAGTTTGCGTGCCTGGCTCATGCCGCCCCCTAAGCCATCACTCATATCCGCCAGGCCATCTTCGTGAAAAGCCCCCGTGATCTTGATCGTCGCACTCATACTGATCAAGACAGCGATGCTGATGGGAAAGAGTTGGTAGGCAAACAGCAGGCTCAGGGCGGCGCAGAGGCCGATGATCCAGCCGACCAGAGAAAAATAGCGGCTGGCGTGGTTGAGGCGTTCGGCGGAAAACGGTGTATTCGCCGGGATCGGAATTCGAGTAAAGAAAGCCACTGCCAACAGAAAGTAATTCAATTGCAGTGCGGCCGACTCCTGCAGCCGGGAGCGGATAGTCACACTGTTACTCCAGCGCTGGCAAAGCTGGCCATGTCGTTATAGAAAGCACAAGCGGCCCGCAGCAGAGGTAACGCCAAGGCGGCGCCGGTTCCTTCACCCAGGCGTAGGCCCAAATCGAGTAGGGGGCGAGCCTTGAGTGTCTCGAGCATGATGCCATGGCCGCCACCCTCGGAGGAGCCATGGCTGAAGATCATGTAATCACGAGTTGCGGGGGCAATCTTGACCGCCAGTAGCGCCGCCGCCGTGACGATGAACCCGTCAACCAGCAGTGTGGTTTTTCGTTCGGCAGCCGCCAACATGGCGCCCGTGATTTGTGCAATCTCAAAGCCACCGAACTGGCGAAGTAGTTCGATGGGATCTTGCTCTGAGCCGACTCGCTGCAGGGCTTGCGTCACCAGCGAGCTCTTGCGAGCCAGTTGTGCGTCATCAATTCCGGTTCCCCGCCCGACGCAGGCCGCCACCGGGATGCCGGTCAGGGCGGCCAGAATAGCCGACGCCGGGGTTGTGTTGCCGATCCCCATTTCGCCAAAGGCGAGCAGGTTACAACCTGCTGCAATTTGCGCCTTCGCCAGTTCACTACCAAGGTGCAGGGCCGAATGGGTTTGTTCTAGAGTCATGGCCGGTTCGACACTCAGATCGGCGGTTCCTGCGGCTACTCGTTGGTTGATCAGCCGTTCATCGTCGATGGGAGTGAGGATGCCCGCATCGATGACCTTCAGTTCGATCTGATTGGCACGGCAAAAACAGTTGATGGCGGCACCTCCCGCCAGAAAATTGAGCACCATCTGCCGTGTAACCTCACTCGGAGCAATGCTGATGCCGTGTCGTGCGATGCCATGGTCGGCGGCAAATACCAGCATGGTGGGTTGGCGGATCGCGATCTGTTCACTCTGTTGGATCAGGGCAAGCTGAGAGGCTATCTCCTCCAAACGCCCCAAGGCGCCTAGCGGTTTTGTTTTTTGGTCGATGCGCTCTTGAATGGCACTTTCGTGTTGGCGATCCAGAGGCAATACATTCCATGTTCCGGCCATGTGAACTCCTTATGCAGACGACCCATTTTGCAATAGTTAGCCATCCTACTGGATTTCATGCAATTTTACCTACATCGCCTAGCGACAAATGATCGATGGCCGTTAGCAGGCGGAGTGCCTCTGGCCAATTCGTCATCACAATAAGTGTTTTGTATCGGGATACGATTCCCATTTTGTGCGGCTGTTACCCACACAAAACGGGAATGAAATTTTCAAGAGGGACTCGGTGGTTTTAAACCGTCAACTAGTCTGGATGGTGGTGGTTTGACTGGCGCTCTGGCTCTCTTCGAGCAGTTGCACGGCTTGATTGAAGTTCAGCGCCTCCATTGCAGCAGCGAGTTTGTCGACCTTGTCACTTCCCCAGTTTTGTATCAAACCGCCTTTGATCTCATCGAAAAGATCCAGCGCCGATAAATTACTTTCTTGCAGCAGGAATCCCAGCATCTTTAGCTTTTCATGCACATCGTTGGACGGCACTGGGGATTGTGCGGGTGATTTATGTTGGTCGATCCATGCGGTAATGGCCAGCTGTAGTTGACTCAACTGCTCAAACAGTTCGGATTGTAGGCTATTGAGTTCAGAGAAGTTTTCTTCCCGGATCGCACGCTCGACCCGTTTAGCCGATTGAGCAAGCAGTTGTGCGCCGAATGTACCTGCATGTCCTTTGAGCGTATGAACCAGTCGTGCGGCTCCGCTAGTGTCGTGCTGCTCCAGGAGTGCTTGTAACTGTTCGGGTAGCTGTTTGGTCTCTTGCTGAAACTGGTTCAGTAATCGCGCAATCAACTGCTCATCATCACCAATGGTCTGCTGTAGCTGGTCGAGATCCCACGGCTTATCAGTGACTTGCTGCTGTTGAGATAAAATATGCGTCGCAGCATGCTCCGGTTGTAGATGGCTGGAAATGCACTGGAGCATCTGATTAACATCGATCGGTTTGGCAATGATATCGTTCATGCCGGAGCGCAGGCACTCCTCTTGTTCGCTATTCATGACGCCTGCTGTCATCGCCAGGATCGGGATGGTAATTCCCAGCTCTTGCCGCAGGATCCGGGTTGCGGTGAAGCCATCCATGATCGGCATCTGCACATCCATCAGGATCAGGGCGTAGTGATGGGGGCGGCGCATCCGGTCCACGGCTTCCTGACCATTGTTCACTATCTCTACGTTGGCTCCTACCTGTTGCAATATTCGGCTGGCAACCAACTGATTAATCTCGTTATCTTCGACAAGAAGAACGCTGACATCCTGAAGATCCGTGCCCAGGTGGCCAACCGGCAACAGCTGCTGGAGTAATTTCTCCCTTCCACCCTCTTTTTTCTGACGAGCTTCCAGCACCGCATTGTAGATGTTGGAGCTGGTGACCGGTTGAACCACTATGCTGTCGAGTCGATCGGCAAGAGGCTGCTGTAATAGATTCTCCTTTTGATGCAGGCGAGTCATGGCGATCAGGCTGGTTTGTGGCCAGCGTTCAGCGTTTTGTAGCAGGGACAGGGTTTCCAGATGTTCCGATGGCCAGCCCAGCAGGACGATGTCGAATGTTTCCCGCTCTAATTTTTGGTTGGCCTCATCCATATCCATTGTCTCGTCGGATTGCCATCCCAAGGACTCGGCGGCCTGATGCAGGTAGGAGACTACTTGTGCATTGTCGTCGATAATCAGCAGGCGTTGCGCCTTGAGCGAGTGAAGCAGTTGTTTTTCTGCAGAGGGTTCGACTTGGGGTAGCGGTAGGCTGACCCAGAATTCACTGCCCTGACCAATCTGACTACGAACACCTATGGTGCCATTCATCAACTCGACGAGTCGCTTACAGATAGCCAGGCCAAGACCCGTCCCGCCATATTGGCGAGTCATTGAACTGTCTGCCTGAGTGAACGGGGCAAATAATTTATCCAGCTGTGGCTGACTCATGCCGATGCCGGTATCGACGACCGAGAAGCGGATCGCCGCAGCGTGTTCGGCGGTGGCGTCGAGGGATATTTCCAGACTGACATGCCCTTGATGGGTGAATTTGATGGCATTCCCCGTCAGATTGATCAGTATTTGCTGTAACCGCATGCCATCACCAAACAGCTGGCGAGGCACATCTGGCTTGACGCCAATCAGAAGGTCGAGATCCTTTTCTGAGGCATTGACGGACATGATGCCCGCCAGACCATCGAGAATGTCATCCAGGTTGAACTCGGTTGGCGATATCTCCATGCGACCGGCTTCAATTTTTGAGAAGTCCAGAATGTCGTTGAGTATCATCAACAGCGAACGGCCTGCACCGCTGATCATCTTGACGTACTGATCCTGAGATGGATTCAACGGGGTATTTTTTAGTAGATAAGCCATCCCCAGAACGGCATTCAACGGGGTACGGATTTCGTGGCTCATATTGGCAAGGAATTCACTCTTGGCCTTACTGGCCTGTTCAGCCTGATTTTTGGCCCGATACAGTTCAGCCTCGGTGATCTTGAGTGCCGTTATGTCTTTGGCAACCCCCAGAAAACCGGTAATGACACCATCACTGGCGCGGATGGGGGTGGCGGTCAGCAGAACTGTTAGCTTGGAGCCATCCTTGCGCACATAGTTCCACTCTTTGGCTTCATGACGTACCGCTTGTTGTGCGAAGACGGCAAACCCTGTGATTAGACGTCCTGACTCCTGGGTGATTTCGATGCTGCGAGAGACAACTTCATCCATGTCGTGGAACATGAGTGGCGTCCGGATCCCGACGACCTCACTGGCGGTGTAGCCCAACATCCGTTCAGCCCCCGTGTTGAACAGGGTAATAATTCCCTCTGGATTGGTGGCGATAATCGCGATCTCACTGGCGGCATTGATGACTCCCTGCAATTCGCCCCGAGCCGCGATCAGCGCCGCTTCTGCTTGTTTGTGGGCAGAAATATCGCGGAGCATGCCCGTGAATACCCGTTCTCCGTTGTTATTGATCTCGGTGACGGAGAGTTCAACAGGGATCAGGCGTCCACTTTTGTGTTGCGCCATCAATTCTCGACCTGTGATGCCAATGACATGGGGCGTTCCCGTTTGCAGATAGCGGTTGATATACCCCTGGTGTAACTCCTTGTGCGGTGACGGGATGAGTAGGCTGATGTTTTCCCCAATGATTTCACTGGCGTTATAGCCGAACATTTTTTCGGCGGCGGGGTTAAAGGTATGGATACGACCCCGCTCATCGAGGGTCACGATGGCATCGACGGCACAGTTCAAAATTGCCCGTAATCGGCTTTCGCTATGCTGAACCGCCAACTCGACCAGGGTTCGCTCGGTTACATCCTGAGTAATACCGTAGAGTCTGATGACTTTTCCCTGCGCATCGAGTTCAACGTCGACATAATCCTCCAACCATGCGGTAGAACCATCCGGTCGGATCAATCGATACATCAATCGATAGCCACAGGCGTTTTCTATTGCCTGCTCGATGTGTTGCTGCAGTTGTTGGCGATCGTCGGGGTGTACTCGAGTCGTCCAGTTTTCCTGATTCGGCGTGATCGAGCCCGGTTCAACCCGCAATATTCGGTAGATCTCATCAGCCCACCATGTTGTCGAATCGGCGAGGTTTGTTTCCCAAGCGCCGGCATTGGCCGCCGCTAATGCCTGTTTAAAACGGGTCTGTTTGAGCTGCAGCTCTGCCTCGGACTTCTTGCGCTCGGTAATGTCATCGACCTGGACAATAAGTTCCGTCGGGCGTTGCTGGGAGTAATTCAGCAACGACAGCCGGACGTTTACCCAGATGGGGGTACCATCTTTTCTTAGATAGCGTTTTTCAAACTCATAGTGATCGATCTCACCGCGTTCGATGGCGGACAGACTGGCAATCGAGCGAGCCGTATCTTCCGGGTGGGTGATTTCAATGGCTGTGAGCCCCTTTAGCTCTTCACGACTGTAACCAAGCATGCGACACAGATAGGGATTGGCTTCGAGGATCTCGCCCTGGAGGGATGCCAATGCAAATCCGGTAGCGGCGAATTCCAATGCACCGCGCATTCGCGCTTCACTCTCGGCCAGATAACGTCGACCCTTGGCGGTTAGCTCACAGAGCAAGCCGATCAATTGTAAGAAGAACAGAGTCACAATGGAGGAGGACCATACGGCGCGAACATCCAGGATGGCGAGGATAGGAGGGGTGGGTAACCATTGCCCCTTGAGTACCAGCCAGGTGAGAAACAAGACACCGAGTGTCCAAACCGATACAAAAAAGGCTGAACGAGTCAGTGCGATCAATGCCAGCCCGATACCGATGAAAATGAGTGGGCTATTCAACCACTGCAGCAACGTCAAACTGAAGGCGCACGATAACAAGACGAAGCCTATATAAATGAGCCCTTGCTTCTGGGTCAGAAGGCGACGCATCCGGGGTCTGGTGACTTTCAGGCAGGGAAGTAGCCACAGCAGAAGATTCAGGGCGTGATAGAGCCACCCTTCCAAGAACAGTTGGTGCCAGCCGGGGTTCTGGATCTCCCAGGTTACTAACCCGCTGGCGAGCAATCCGCCAGGTATGGCTACCAGGACATATTTGCCAACGAGCTGAACCAGCAGATGCGGAGTGATATGGTCATCCAGCAGTGGTCTTTGCTTGCGGACAAGCCAGCAGGCAAGAAGTACCTCGATGCTGCTGCTGGCTGCTGTACCTGGCTCACCCATGGCCAGGCTGACGATGAGCTGCCCTAGAATATAGCCGACAAGAAGCATCCGGCTGTGTTGCGGTGGTG
>JAYRLO010000051.1:0-13085 GCA_041905215.1 Aeromonadaceae bacterium | reverse complement strand
CCCCCTCGCGCCAGCCACTCAGCAACGGTTGTTGGCGATTGCCCGTCCCTATGACTACAAGCAGCTGACCGGTGCCTTGCCGGGAATGCTTTATGTCGCAACAGGTTGCCTCGTTGGCTTTACCAGCAACGAGACTCTGGATAACTCACTGGGCAAGATTTTTGGCCACGGCAGCTGGTTTGGTGTCCAGTTTATTGATAACCCAGATTACGCACCCAGCGAATTGTATGAGGCCCTGCTGCCGACCGAACTGTTGCTGTTCCCGCTACGCGAGCTGGAGAGCCTGCTGCAAGAAGATCGCGATATCTACAAGATGCTGTTCTACATTGCCCAGCGTAATAACCGTATCACGCTGCAGTTGGGCAGCAATACGCTGTTTTCGCTGACAACACGGGTGACCTATCTACTGCTGGAACTGGCCAATCAACACGCCATCGCCAATCAGCAGCAGCCGGTATTGCACATAACCCAGCAGAGCCTGAGCCAGATTGCCGGTATCAGTCGCCCCCGCGTGAATGAAGTGCTCAAGGTATTGGCCGATGCCGGCGAAGTGGCGCTACACCGCGGCACAATCCAACTGCTGGATCTGGCCGCGCTGAAGACTCGCTTGCCGGACTTCAGCCTGATGTACCACGATCCGGTGCCGCACATCGATGCTCTCAGTTCGACTTGTTGATCTCGGCGGCTGAGGGCGGCTCACTTTCTCTCCTCGCATCGTCTGCCGGTCGACTCGCCGCCGGAGCCGCGTACCAGTTTTCCTGGGCGACTACCTTGGCATCGAGCGGATCGGCAATGTAGTGCGGGGACATGATCTGGACGCCGTATTCATTGAATACGTCCTGAATATGGCCATGCAACAGGCTTAACAACAGCGCCCGCGACCGCGGCTCACTTGGCACGGCATGGGCCACCAATCGGTACTCGGGGTAGTAATCGGACAAGGCGGTCTGGAACACCTGCGGCGCAGGCTCGGTCTGAATACCCTCGGTGCGGCGGCAGGCCTCCAGCAGCAGCGCCTCCACCTGTCGCCACGGCGTGTCATAGCCGATGGTGACGCTGGTATCGACGATATAACCCGGCCCCTTGACGATGCGAGAGTAGTTTCGCGTCACCGAACCAGTGATCAAGGTATTGGGTAGCGTCAGCGTTTCCCCAAGCCCAGTCAAAATCCGGGTGTTAAACACCCCCACCTCGATGACAGTCCCTTCATGCTCGCCGACCCGCACAAACTCACCGACCCGAATGGTCCCCGAATAGGTCAGGATCAATCCGGCGGCGGCTTGCCCTACAACATTGGATGCCCCGAGCGAGATCATCAAACCGATCAGCACCGACAGCCCCTTGAACGCCTCGGTATCTGAGCCCGGCAGATAGGGATAGGCCATCGCAAACGCGAAGAGCCAGATGGCCAATGAGATCAGTCGATTGGTTGGTACCAGCGTTTCAGGCGTCAACCAGCGGATGGCCCCCGGCAGCATCAGACGCAACATCAATGCCTTGAGCAGTCCAACAACACCGCGAGCCAGGAAAAAGATCACCAGTACCAGGCTCAATCCAGGCAGAGAGGCCAGAATCGCTGCCACCACCACATTGACCATTGATAGCAGATAGCTGTTGAGTCCTTCCCCCCAGGGACGCGAATAGGGAAATTGTTGCAGCACATAACTGCACCACTCATACAGGCACAGCAGCACTAGGCCCCAACAGAGAAAATCCAGACTGCGACGCAGCAAGGGAAATAACAGCCCCGAATCCAGAATCGAGGTGCGCCCGATTTTCAGCTTGCTGGTATGTTGCCGCATCAGGGGTAACAGCTGCGCCATCAGGCGTGAACGCGCCGCGAACGTGCCTCGAACCAGAATAACCAGCAATAAGGTCGCCAGCGAAGCAACCGCCAGCGCCTTTAGCAGATAACGGGCGCTGCGCATCTGTTGCGTCTCGGCAATCACCTGTCTGAGCGCCTGTGCCGCCTGGTCGGCCACCCGCTCCACCCCTTCATCTTCCGGCAGCAGATCCTGAGGCGAAACGATGAAGGCACGTTGTGAACCGATCAGCACCAGCATGTTGTTGTCGAGCGGTAGGGTGCTGACCTTCAGATCACCACCCTCGCTCAATGCCTCGCGGATCACCCGCTCGGCGCGTCGCACGCGAGCCTGGGGCGACTCCCCCAGCAAGTCGACGCGCAGGGTCACGACGGAGCGGTTGGCCAATGTCAAGGTGACGGCCGGATCGGCCTGCGTTGTCGTCGGCGGCTCATCACTTTGTGCCGCAATCAGGCCAAACGGCAACCACCACAACATCACCGCAGATAGCAGACCAACAAACAGACGCCGCTCCATATACGCTCCCTCTTGGGTGTCGGATAAATCCTGATGTCACTGCAATCAGTTTTAGCCTGTAACCCTGTGTTCAGTCGAGCAATTTTGGCACAGCGTCGCCGATGGTAATATTCAGTGAACAGCTTCCGGATCATCTACAGGATCAGTTTGTGGCGTCTGGCAGGCCATGCTCCGGCGGCACCAGGATTAGGGAATGAGCCCTCTTACAGCTTGAGCCGTAGATTCTTTTGCACTTCATCAATGAGGGATTTCGGTACGCCGTGTTGTTTCGCCAGCATCGGCCATTGCGACACCTGTTCAATGACCTGGCCGATCACCGCATTCACCCTATTCGGTGTGAACATCGGGGACAAAGAGCTCAATCCTTGGAAATCAGACCGGACGAAATTGTCTTGCTTGCCGTTGAATCGCATCCAGTGCGTTCCCACCCATTTACTGGCTGGCTTGTAGCTGTAGGCGATGTCATAGGCCGGAGCCAGTGACCACTTGGTACCTGTCAGCATGAAGGCAAAATTTTTAGCATGATCATCGTGATTGCGGGCCACGATGTTGAACACCATCCGGCGCAATAACTGTTCGGCCTCCTTGGCCGACAAACGCAATTGACGTGCCGTGCCGAACAATTGCTCGTAGGAATATGAGCCGTGCTGCTTGTAATCAACGTGCGCAATGCCGTTGAGAGTTTGCACATGGATCTTGTCATTGCCTCGGCGGTCGAAGCGCTGGGTCAGGAAATGGCGGCGGTTTCCCTCATCCAGCAAGCGACACGGCATCATCTCAATACCGCACCCCGTGGCCATCAGATAGTAGACGTACTCCATGGCCCCGAAACCCAACGGATCACCGAAGGTTTCTCGGTCTTTATTGTGCTCGCTCACACCATCAAACTTCATCAGGTAGTGGGTAAAGTCTTTCGGCACCTTGGCCTGCCCTGAGCGCACTTCGGTGAAGTCATCATTGAACGCCAGCACGGCTTTCGGTCGTGCACCACCGGCACTCATCCCGACGGACAGCAGCGCCAACATACCTTCCCGATCCTCTTGCCCGTCCTGCCGGAGCTCCAATTCAAACCCTGTGCGCTGATCCAATACCTCCTGTGCTATGGATACCAACAATTCGATATTGATAGCATTGGCGCTATTGAGATTTTTAATGCGAGAAGCTGGCTTGTACTCCAGGGCTCCCATGCCCCGCAGCCCGGTGTATTGCAACCGTTGCAGAGGGGTGATGGAGCCACTGGGCCTACCTTGCTTGGCGACCCAGGCGTTGAGGACGGCGTTACCGAAGTCATCCGGCAGCGAGTCCGCCAGCAACCCGGGCAGCCCCTTAAAGGTCTCATAGCCCAGCGCGGGGAAGGTATAGATCTGCTCGGATAACGGCATCATGAGCGGTGAGAGTTGGATGCCCGTTTTGAGGAACAGTCTGTCATATTCAAACGCTGAACGCTGGCTATCGGTGTCATAGCTCACTGCCCCAACGAGCGCACCGTGATAGTGGACGTTGACAACCTCCATCACCATGCCATCGGCTCCTCGTCGGTTTCATTGACCGTGGGCGACGAGGCGCGAACTCGACGCTTGCCCTGCATCTTCGCCAGTTGCAGTGGCGAGATGAGCTGTACCGGTAAGAACAGATCCAGTTCATCGGTCAGGTTCAGCCCATCCATGATCGCCACAAACACCGCCAACGACACTTGCCCCTTCTCCGCATTCAACACGGCTTTGCGTGTAATGCCAACCTGCTCGGCCAGTTGACTTTGGGTAATATTTTGATTCAAACGAGCCTGCTTGAGGCGTTCCCCCAACTCGGCTGCAATTGCGGCGGGTGACATACCGTTAAACATATAATGCCCCTCTATCGGAACCCTAGCTGCATAAATAGCTATTTATATCCCGATTATAGCTCATTAATAAACCAGACGAATAGAGCAAGCGAAAACACCACAAACTAAGACCCAATAATGGCACATTATCACCACTTCATGGGCATTATGTTCGATTTAAGGGACTTTATAGGCAGAGTTTACTCTCTCGGTCGCTGGGCAGCGGAGCCTGGCGATGGCGGTGCGGAGATAGAGACCTTCGTGCACCTAGCCTGAGGGGCCGCTGCCACTATCAGCCGCAGCGCAAAATGCCGCCTTGCCGACGACAGCGTGACCAGCCGCATAAGCGTACCTTGCGAGTGGCCGCTCGGAACCGTGATGATCAGGCCGCACCGTGACCAGTCACCAGGAACCTGGGACCAGTAACGGCCTGGACGCTTGGCAGCTCAGGGAGCCTTGCCAAACTCGGGGATCGTCATCTGAGCCAAGGCTTGCTGCAAGGAGACCGGAAGTTCGTGCTGGTTCCACTGATCCAGATGAACCAGTTCGCTTAAAGGCAGGCGCTGCTGCCACCCTAAGCGTTGCAGCTCGGGCTCAGCCATAAACTCGCTGACATAACCAACACACAGATAGGCCAGCGGATAGATATGCTCCGGCAGTTGGAGCAGCTGCGCCAGGCGCTGGTTGTCCAGGATGCTGACCCAACCGATGCCGACCCCTTCGGCTCGGGCGGCCAGCCACAGGTTCTGCACCGCCAGACAGGCGCTAAACAGATCCATCTCCAGAATTGAGGTGCGACCCAGCACCGTCGGGCCGCCACGACGCCGATCGCAGGTGATGCAGAGATTGAGCGGGCTCTCGAGGATGCCTTCAAGCTTCAGGCGCGGATAGAGGCTGGCGCGGGTGTCCCCCTCCTCGGCAAAGCGGCGGGCTGCGCTCTGGTTGGCCTCATCAAACAGCGCCTTGACCTGGCTTCGCACAGCCCGATCGCGGATCAAGACAAAGTCCCAAGGCTGCATGAATCCCACCGAGGGAGCATGGTGCGCAGCGTGCAGCAGGCGCGCCAGCACCTCGTCCGGTACCGGAGTAGACAGAAACTGCGAGCGCACATCCCGGCGCTCATAAATGGCTCGATACAGCCCCTCTTGCTGGGCCGATGAAAAGGCGTGTTCGCCCATGGCTCTCTCCTTGCTGCTCGGCCCTGTTGCCAGCGACCGCAATGGCCGAATTGGTCTGGTTATGCTACAGGATCCTGGCTACTGCCTCCTAGCTACCGGATCATAAGTAGCGATCGCGACCACAAGGGGCTAAACCAAAAATTGCTTGCGACCCCAACCGACGGCCAATATAATGAGCGCGCACTCACTTATTAATGCGGTAACTTCTGATGGCCAGACCCCGTAGTGAAGATAAACAACTCGCCCTGCTCGATGCCGCGACCGAGATCGTCGCCGCACAAGGGTTGGGCGCACCCACCGCGCAGATCGCCAAGCGGGCGGGTGTGGCCGAAGGCACCCTGTTCCGTTATTTCGCCACCAAGGACGAGCTGCTCAACGCCCTCTATCTGCACCAGAGCCGCAAGGCCAGCGAGGCCACCAGTACGTCTTGGGATGAGAGCCTGCCGATGGAGACTCGTATGTTGCGCATGTGGGAAGCCTGGATCGACTGGGGCGTCGCCAATCCAGCGGCGTTCAGCGCCATCGCCCAGCTGGAGGTCTCCGACAAGTTGACCACGGCGGCACGCGATGAGGCCTGGGGACTGTGTGAATGTGCCCAGCAGTCGCTGCATGGCATGGAGTTTCCCGGTTTAGACAAGTCGGCATCGCTTGAGTATTTCAATGCGCTCTCCACCGGCATTGCCCAGGCGACCATCAACTACCTGCTGCAGCACCCCGAGCAGGCCGAAGCCTGCAAGCGGGCGTCGTTCGCGCTGACCTGGCCCCTGCTGCAACACCCTTGATTTTTTTACTCGATAAATGAGCGAGTAATCAGGCATGAACAATCCAGCGCCGCTGCGCTTAACCGTTGTGCGCGGCCCAACTGACAGGAGAGCAAGATGCAACTTTGGTTATTACTGGCACTGTCCATCGGCTGTGAGGTGATCGCCACCTCGGCGCTGCCCGCCAGCCAAGGCTTCACCCGGCTGATCCCCTCCGGCATCGTCATCGCCGGATATAGCGTGGCGTTTTATTGCCTGTCGCTGGTGCTCAAAGAGCTGCCGGTCGGCGTCGTCTACGCCGTCTGGTCCGGCGTCGGCATCCTGCTGGTGACGTTGATCGGTTGGCTGGGCTACCAGCAGAAGATCGACCTGCCGGCAGTTCTCGGCATCGGCCTCATCGCCGCCGGCATCATCGTCATGAACCTGTTTTCTTCGTCAATACAACATTGAACCACTGGATCCACCACCATGCCCATGTCTGAGAATGCAGTTTTGTTTGCCACCGACAAGGCACAGCGCCATGTCGAACTCTAAACCGCACAGCCGTCGCTACCGCCGCTGGCTTGGATTGACCTTATTCGCAGGAGTCGCCGTCATGGCCTATTCGCAGATCTTTGATACCGACCCGAGCGTGACGCCGCGCCCGGTCATGACCAGCCGTCTGGTCGCAGGACAGTTTCAGAACCTCGCGCCGGTACACGGCTTGAGCGTTGCCGATGGACTCAAGGGCATGTGGCACTTTTTACTGGATAAATCCGCCGAATCAGTGCCGGACGGAGCCATTCCGCTGCAGGCGCTGACCCGGGACGATCTGCTCGCCGCCGCCGATAACAGCCTGTGGCGCCAGGGCCACTCCACCGTGCTGATGAAGCTGGCCGGTAAATTCTGGATCACCGATCCGGTGTTTACCGAGCGCGCCTCGCCCTTCTCGTTTGCCGGCCCCAAACGCTTTCACCCAGCCCCCATTGCCCTAGGCGATCTGCCGCCGCTCGAAGCGGTGATCCTCTCTCACGATCACTACGACCATCTGGATAAGGCGACCGTGCTGGCGCTGGCGGCGCAGACCCAGTGGTTTCTGACACCACTGGGCGTCGGCGATCGCCTGCAGGCCTGGGGGATACCGGCGGCGAAAATCCGCCAGCTCGACTGGTGGCAGAGCAGCCAGGTTGGCGAGGTGACACTCACCGCCACCCCGGCGCAGCACTTCTCCGGCCGCAGCTTGAGCGATCGTAACCGCACGCTCTGGGCCTCCTGGGTCATCGCTGCGCCGCAGGCGAAGATCTTCTTTAGCGGCGACAGCGGCTATTTCGACGGCTTCAAAGCTATCGGCGAACGCTTTGGCCCCTTTGATCTGACGTTGATTGAAAACGGCGCCTACGACACGGCGTGGTCCGGCGTGCACATGCAACCGGAAGAGACGCTGCAGGCCCACCGCGATCTACGCGGCACCTGGCTGCTGCCGATCCACAACGGCACCTTCGATCTGGCCCTGCACGCCTGGCGCGAGCCGCTGGAGCGCATCACGGCTCTGGCCGCGGCGCAGCAGCAGAACATCAGCACACCGCGCTTTGGTGAGCGGGTGGATATAGCTCAGCCGCAGGCCCTGACCGCCTGGTGGCGTGCAGCGCCGAGCGCGCAGCAAACGGCGATCGCCGCAACCCCCACCGACCAGGCAGCGCCTCTGCCGAACATAGCTCCGCGCTGGTTGTCGCAACTGGCGGATATGGTCGTCGCTCGCCGCTGGCTCTGCTCCGATAAATAACGTTTCCCTGTGGACAGACCGTCAACTGACGATCGCTTAAAGTCCGTTACGCGGCCCATGGCCGCGTTTTTTTATGTCCGCCGCAGTCAGGCATGATCTGAGCGAACTGGCAGTGATGACGTAACTCGGCCGACTGCTGGCTCCGTGATGACAACGTGGCGGTGCAAACACCCCCTGGCCTGGTCCTGCTGGACTATTCTCAGAACATCATCCCCCTGTTCGGAGTCTCGTATGGACAGCAGCCGCGCCCCACACCCTGAACCCGGCTCCCCGCGAAAAACGGCCGATCTGGTGGCGGGTCTGACCGCCTCGGCGGTGGTGCTACCCAAGGCCATGGCCTACGCCACCGTCGCCGGATTGCCGGTCGCCGTCGGCCTCTACACCGCGTTCATCCCCATGTTGCTGTATGCCCTGCTCGGTGGCTCCCGGGTGCTGAGCGTCAGCTCCACCAGCACCTTGGCCATTCTGGCGGGCACCGAGCTGGGCCTGGTGGTGCCAAACGGCGATCCGCAACTGCTGTTGACGGCCACCGCGACTCTCACCCTGCTGGTAGGGGTGATCCTGGTCGCCGCCTCCTTGCTGCGCCTCGGCTTTGTGGCCAACTTTATCTCGTTACCGGTTCTCACCGGCTTCAAGACCGGGATTGGTCTGGTCATAGTGCTCGCTCAACTGCAAAGCTGCTGGGCGTGCATATCGAGAAGCAAAATTTCTTCCATGATCTGTGGCAACTGCTGCAGACGCTCCCGGATACCTCCGGGTTAACGCTGCTGATGGCGGTGATCACCCTTGTCATCCTGGTCGGCATGGATCGGCTCTGGCCTCACTCTCCGGCCCCCTTGGTCGCCGTGGCGGTGGGAATTGCAGCCTCCTGGTGGTTTGCCCTGCAGCCGCTGGGGGTTTCGACGGTGGGGCTGATCCCGCAGGGAGTCCCCTCGCTGACCCTCCCAAGCACCGATCTGGTCGTGGAGTTGCTCCCAGGCGCCCTAGGGATTGCCCTGATGAGCTTCACCGAGACCATAGCGGCTGGGCGAGCCTTTGCCCGCACCGATGAGCCTACCATCAACGCCAATCGGGAGTTGCTGGCGACCGGTGCCGGCAATCTCGGTGGTGCTCTGCTCGGCGCAATGCCAGCCGGTGGCGGCACCTCGCAGACCGCCGTAGTCCGGGCCACGGGCGGCATGAGCCAGCGGGCCTCGCTGGTCACCGCCCTGGTCGCACTGGCCACCATGTGGTGGCTGGCGCCTTTGCTGGGGCTGCTGCCCAACGCCACCCTCGCCACTGTGGTGATCGTCTACTCGCGCAGCCTGATCCAGCCGGCGGAGTTTGTCGCCATCCGCAGAATTCGCACCATGGAGTTTCGCTGGGCGCTGATCGCCTGCCTGGGCGTCCTGCTGCTCGGCACCCTGCAGGGGATCGTCGTGGCCATCATAGTCTCACTGCTGGCTCTGGCCAGTCAGACCGCCCATCCGCCGGTCTATGTCATCGGCCGCAAGCCCGGAGCCGACGTCCTGCGCCCGCTGTCGGCCGAACACCCGGAGGATGAGACCTTTGAGGGGTTACTGATCCTCAGACCCGAAGGACGGCTGTTCTTCATCAACGCCCAGCATGTCGCCACCCAGATGCGGGAGCTGACGCAGAAGTATCAACCGCGCGTCATTTTGTTGGATATGAGTCGGGTTCCGGACATGGAGTACTCGGCGTTGCAGATGCTGATCGAGGGGGAACAACGACTCCGGCAGCAAGGATTCGAACTGTGGTTGGCTGATTTGAGCCCTCACGTGCTGGAAACCGTGCGGCATACCGGCTTGCCGGAGGCTCTGGGCCCTGAACGACTGCTGTTTAATACCCGCATCGCCATCGCCCGTTATCAGCAGCAATGGGCAACCACTGCAAGCGGGCCGACAGGCGCTCCGCCAGAGTCTTGAGCCTTCCAGTGATGAATGGCCCATAAAACAGGGCGGCCCCTCGGGAGCCGCCCTGTTTTTGTGTGGGATACCCGCAGCCTCCACGCTCCGGGTCTGCATTGGCGCACCGGAGTGAGCTCAATATTTTTCGGCTATGTAGCGGAACGGATAGTCCATCGCCTTGTATTGTCCGATCTTGCGCTTGGGTAATTTGACATGCTCTGTCGGTACGGACTCGTAGGGTATGTGAGAGAGCAGATGAGAGATCACATTCAGGCGAACCCGCTTTTTATCTTCCGAACGGGCAACAAACCAGGGAGCCCAGGAGGTATCGCTGGCAGCAAACATGGCATCCCGCGCCTGGGTGTAGTCATCCCAGCGGTTGTAGGATTTGATATCCATCGGCGATAACTTCCAGATCTTGCGACCATCATCGATGCGATCTCGCAGCCGTTTCTCCTGCTCATCCGGGCTCACCTCCAACCAGTACTTGAGCAAGATGATGCCGGACTCGACCAGTGCCCGCTCCACCAGCGGCACCCCTTCGAGGAACTTGGTGGTCTGATCTGGAGTACAAAAACCCATCACCCGCTCAACCCCGGCCCGGTTATACCAGCTGCGATCAAAGATCACGATCTCACCGGCCGCAGGCATATGTTTGATATAGCGCTGAAAATAGAGCTGACTCTTCTCCCGCTCGGTCGGGGCAGGCAAGGCGATTATGCGGAACACCCGCGGGCTGACCCGTTCGGTGATGGCCTTGATGGTTCCTCCTTTCCCGGCACCGTCACGCCCTTCAAACACGATGCAGACCTTGAGCCCCTTGTGGACCACCCACTGTTGAAGCTTGACTAGCTCTTCATGCAGGTGACGAAGCTCCTTCTCATAGGCCTTCTCACTCATGGGCTCATGGCTGCCGAGATTATCGCTAGCGGATGGATCAGAAATCCCATCCGTGTGTGCACTGTTCTTCTTTTGCTTGCTCATGCCATTCTCCTGCTGGTGTCTATGCCTATTTGCCCATCTGCGGATGTCCAAGCGTGTCATTCAGGTATAGCAGTTGGTGAATCAGGTGGACACCAACCCATTCATAGAGTTAAAAAAAACGCCACACAGCCATGAGAGCTGTGTGGCGATATGGTTTCGACTACACCAGATCAAAGCGGTCGGCGTTCATCACCTTGCTCCAGGCCGCCACAAAGTCGTGGATAAATTTCTCCTGGTTATCATCCTGGGCGTAAACCTCGGCATAGGCACGCAAGATGGAGTTGGAGCCGAAGACCAGATCGATACGGGTTGCCGTCCATTTGAGAGCCCCCGAGGCCCGATCGCGGATTTCGTACAGGTTAGGACCTATCGGCAGCCAGCTATTGTCCATGTCGGTCAGGTTGACGAAGAAATCCGGAGTTAACACCCCTTCGCGCGCCGTGAATACCCCATGCTTGCTGCCGCCATGGTTGGTGCCCAGCACGCGCATGCCCCCAACCAGCACCGTCATCTCAGGGGCCGTCAGCCCCATCAGTTGGGTGCGATCCAGCATCAACTCTTCGGCGGTAACCACATACTCCTTCTTCAACCAGTTGCGATATCCGTCATGGATCGGCTCGAGCACTGCAAAGGAGTCGGCATCTGTCATGGCGTCTGTTGCATCGCCACGACCGGGCAAGAAAGGCACAGTGATGTCAAAGCCAGCATCCTTGGCCGCCAACTCCACCCCGACATTGCCACCCAACACGATCACATCGGCCAAGCTGGCACCGCTGTCGGTGGCTATTCCCTCCAGCACGGCTAAGACCTTGGCCAGCCGTTCCGGCTCATTTCCCGGCCAGCTGTTTTGCGGTGCCAAACGAATGCGAGCGCCGTTGGCACCACCGCGCATGTCCGATTGGCGGAAGGTGCGGGCACTATCCCATGCGGTGGCAACCAGCTCGCCGATGCTCAAGCCACAGCTCATAAGCTTGGCTTTGACCGCCGGAATATCATAATCGCGGCGACCGACCGGAACCGGGTCTTGCCAGAGCAGATCGTCCTGGGGCACATAAGGACCGAGATAACGAGCCTTGGGCCCCATATCCCTGTGGGTTAACTTGAACCAGGCGCGAGCAAAGACACTGGAGAAGTAGGCCGGATCCTTATAGAAGCGTTCAGAGATTTGCCGATAGATAGGGTCTGTCACCATCGCCATATCGGCATCGGTCATGATGGGGTTATAACGAATTGATGGGTCTTCAACATCAACCGGTTTATCTTCCTCCTTGATATTGATGGGCTCCCATTGCCAGGCTCCTGCCGGGCTCTTTTTGAGCTCCCACTCATAGGTGAACAGCAGATAGAAATAGCCATTATCCCAACGGGTCGGATGGGTGGTCCAGGCGCCTTCCAGTCCACTGGATACCGTGTTGCGGCCTATGCCGCGACTGGTTTTATTGAGCCAGCCCAGCCCCTGATCTTCTACCCCGGCGCCTTCCGGATCAGGCCCTAGCAGCTTGGCATCACCATTACCATGGCACTTGCCGACCGTATGGCCGCCTGCAGTCAGCGCCACAGTTTCTTCATCATTCATCGCCATCCGGGCGAATGTCAGACGGACATCCTGGGCGGTGCGCAGTGGATCCGGCTGACCATTGACCCCTTCCGGATTGACGTAGATAAGCCCCATCTGCACCGCTGCCAAGGGGTTTTCCAGCTGACTGCGATCCTCACCCTCGTAACGGGTACTGGACAGCCACTCCTTTTCTGAGCCCCAATAGGTGTCCTTTTCCGGATGCCAGATATCCTCCCGGCCAAACGCAAAGCCGTAGGTCTGTAGTCCCATCGACTCATATGCCACGGTTCCCGCCAGAATGATCAAATCAGCCCAGCTGATCCGGTTTCCATACTTCTTCTTGAGCGGCCACAGCAGACGACGCGCCTTGTCGAGGTTGACGTTATCCGGCCAGGAGTTGAGGGGGGCAAAACGCTGGTTGCCGGTGCCACCACCACCGCGGCCATCCGCCGTGCGGTAGGATCCCGCCGCGTGCCAGGCCATGCGGATCATGAGGCCACCGTAGTGGCCCCAATCGGCTGGCCACCAGGGCTGGCTATCGGTCATCAAGGCCGTCAAATCGGCTTTCAAGGCCTCGAAATCCAGTTTCTTTAGCTCTTCCCGATAGTTGAATGCGTCACCAAGTGGATTTGGCTTACGATCGTGCTGGTGCAATATGTCGAGGTTGAGGGCCTTCGGCCACCATGCCATCACGGACATATTCGTGGTCGTCGCGCCACCGTGCATCACCGGGCATTTGCCGCCCGACTTCTCATGCTGACTCATACTGTTCCC
>JAYRLO010000345.1:0-2346 GCA_041905215.1 Aeromonadaceae bacterium | reverse complement strand
CCTGTGGCTGACGCTGGTGTGGCAGGTGCCGGAGACATTGAAGCCTGAGTTGCGCCAGTCGTTGCGCCTGAGCGCCGTCTTTGCCAACTATGGGCGGGTGCTGCGACACCCGCGAGCCATGGGCAGTCTGTTGGCGGGAACCTTTGCCTCGGCGGGCATGTTCGCCTTCATCAGTGGTTCTCCCTATGTCTACATCGACTACTTTGGTGTACCCGCCCAGCACTATGGCTTCCTGTTCGGCCTCAATGTCCTGCTGTTGATGGTGATGACCTGGCTCAATGGCCGCCTCGTCAAGCGGGTCGGGATGTTACCCATGCTGCGGCTGGGTCTGGTGCTGGCGAGCGTGGCGGGTCTGGTGATGGTGATCAATGCTCTCACTGGCTGGGGTGGCTTGTGGGGGATTGTTATCCCGGTCGTCCTCTATGTGGGTCAGATGAGTGTCGTGGGGGCAAACTCCACCAGTCATGCTCTGAGCTTCTTTCCGGCCAATGCGGGTACCGCCTCGGCACTGGCGGGGACCATGCGTTTCGGGGCGGGAGCCCTGGCCGGTGTCGCCGTCAACCTGATGCCTGCGACCTCACCACTACCGATGGCGGCGATGATGGCAGTTGGCATCCTGCTGGCTCTGCTGGCTCATCTGTTCTGGGGGCGTGGTGCTCATTCCGGGGCTTCATCGTCATCTCATACTGGTGATTGAGTCATTACCAGCCGAGCCCCGCATCAATCCCTCATGCTGATCGGATAAGGCAGGGAGAGTTCCATTGCGTCAACCGTTGGCGGCAAGGATGCCGCCATCGAGCCCCCAGGGATGGGTTTACGGCGTGGTGACGAAAGGGAATTCCCCTGCCTTTTCCTAGAGTGAACGGCACTGTGCATCAATCCGGGGCTAGCCCCGTGCCAGTTCAGGCTCAGGCCTGTCGCCGGGATTGACTGCGCAACTGCTTGGCGGCAATCACCATGTTGGCGAGTGCGGCGCGCGTCTCCGGCCACCCGCGAGTCTTCAGGCCGCAGTCCGGGTTAACCCACAACCGCTGTTCCGGAATGTGCTCGGCGGCTTTGCGTAGCAGCTCGGCCATCCATTCGACCGTCGGCACGTTCGGGCTGTGGATATCGTAGACTCCCGGGCCTATTTCGTTCGGGTAGGCGAAGTTGCGGAATGTTTCCAGCAGTTCCATATCCGAGCGCGATGTCTCCAGCGTGATGACGTCGGCATCCAGGGCTGCGATGGCATCCATCACATCGGCGAATTCGCAGTAGCACATATGGGTGTGGATCTGGGTTTCGTCCCGCACCCCGGCGGCCATCAGCTGAAATGCCTGCACCGCCCACTCGAGATAGGTCGGCCACTGCGCCCGGCGCAATGGGAGTCCCTCGCGCAGTGCTGGTTCGTCGATCTGAATGATGCGGATCCCGGCTTGCTCCAGCTCGCACACCTCGGCCCGCAGCGCCAACGCCAACTGCTGGGCGATTGTCTCCCGGCTGATATCTTCGCGTAAGAAGGACCAGCAGAGCATGGTCAGGGGGCCGGTCAGCATCCCCTTCATCGGTTTGCTGGTCAGCGATTGCGCGTAGCGGCTCCATTCGACCGTCATGGCGTTGGGGCGGCTGATGTCACCCATGATGATGGGTGGTTTGACGCAGCGGGATCCATAACTCTGCACCCAGCCATTCTGGCTGAACAGATAGCCGGCCAGCTGCTCACCGAAGTATTCCACCATGTCATTGCGTTCCGGTTCACCATGCACCAGGACATCCAGATCCAGCGCCTCCTGCTCCTGGACGACACGGGATATCTCCTGACGGAGTCGGGACTCGTACTCCTGCTGGTCGAGTCGCCCCTGTTTGAAGGCCAGGCGCCAGCTACGGATCTCCGGGGTCTGCGGGAACGAGCCTATGGTGGTGGTGGGCCAGGATGGCAGCGGCAGGGCCTGTCGTTGTTGCTGGGCGCGAGTTTCGTAGCGACTACGGCGTTGCGCTAGTGCGGGTGTGATGCTGGCGACAGCTTCTTGAACCGCCGGATTGTGGACGCGCGTCGAATTTGCCCGGGCCCGGATGGGGGCGCTGTAGGCGATCAACCGTTGGAGGCTCTCCTCGTCGGGTTGATGCAAGGCATCGGCCAGCAGTGCCAGCTCGGTGCATTTTTGCCGGGCAAAGGCGAACCAGCTGCGGGCTTCGCGATCCAGGGCTTGTTCGTCTTGCAGATCGATGGGGCAGTGCAGCAGCGAGCAGGAGCTACCCAGCCAGAGGCGATCGCCGAAGCGGCGAGCCAACGGCGCTAGCGAGGCCTGTAGATCCTGCAGATCGGCGCGCCAGATGTTGCGTCCATTGATGATACCCAACGAGAGC
>JAYRLO010000050.1:0-13282 GCA_041905215.1 Aeromonadaceae bacterium | reverse complement strand
AAACTCTGGCCGGTCAGGGATTGGCACTGCGCCAGGTGGTGGCCTTGCTCATCGCCCACCGCCGCCCCTCGTTCTATCTGCTCAGTGGCCGCAATGAACTGGCCTCACTGACCGACAGCTACCTGCGATTGCTGGCCCAGCAGCAGGCCATCTCGCTGCCACTGCGTGATGCCGCCCTGGCGGCACCACTCAATTTCCGCGACTTCAAAACAACACCGGCGTTCACCAAGATTGATGGCAACAAGGCCCGCTATGTCACCCGGGGTCGCCTCGGCCAGATGCTTGGCCTCTCCCTCTATGATCTCGACCACCTGGATCTGTCGGTCCAGAGCCATCTCGACAACCCGCTGCAGCAAGAGGTCAGCAATTACCTGCGTCATCTGGCCGATCCGGCATTTGCTGGTGAAATCGGGCTCTATGGCGAACGTCTGTTATCGCCGGAGAAGACCGCCGAGGTTCGTTACAGCTTCACCCTGTTCGAGCGCAGCCCTCAAGGCTTCCTGGTTCGAGTTCAGACCGATAACACCGATCAGCCTTTCGACATCAACGATTCCAGCAAACTGGAGCTGGGCTCCACCGCCAAACTGCGGGTACTGACCACCTACTTGCAGATGGTAACCGAGTTGCATCAACGCTATGCCGCGCTTGACGCAAAGGCCTTGCGGCAGCAGGTGGTCGATCCACAAGACAATTTGAGCCGCTGGGCTCTCGACTATCTGGCCCGCAGCAGCGATCGCTCCCTGACCACCATGTTGCAGGCAGCGCTGGATCGCCGCTATTCAGCCAGCCCTTATGAGAGCTTCTTCACCGGTGGCGGGCTGCACACCTTCGCCAACTTCCGCAAAGAGGATAACAATCGACTGCCGACTCTGCGCCAGGCGCTGCAGGAGTCCATCAACCTGCCGTTTGTGCGGCTGATGCGCGATGTGGTGCGCTACAGCCTGTATCAGGATCCAACGCGTCGAGCCTTGCTGCAGGATGATCACGATCCCCGCCGCCAGGAGTATCTGAACCGTTTTGCCGACCGCGAAGGCAAGACCTACCTCAATCGTTTCTGGCGCAAATACCGCCACCAGAATGGCGACGAGCGGCTAGCCACCCTGCTTGATGGGCTGCACCTGAACCAGAGCCGACTGGCGGCCATTCACCGCTATCTCTACCCACAGGCCGAGCCCACGGAACTGGCCAACTTCTTGCGGGAACATCTGCCGGGGGAAAAACTCGGTGATCAACGCCTCGCCTATCTCTATCAGACCTATGGCCCCGGCAAATTTTCGCTGCCGGATCAAGGATATGTGGCTCGAGTTCATCCGTTGGAGCTCTGGCTGCTCGATTATCTGAATAAACATCCGCAAGCCACCTTCAACGAGGTGGTGGCCGCCAGTGGCGAGCAGCGCCGCGAGGTCTACGGCTGGCTGTTCAAGTCCCGCCACCGCAGCGCCCGGGACAGTCGCGTCCGCACCATGCTCGAGATCGAGGCATTCAGTGACATTCATCAGCGCTGGCAACAACTGGGCTACCCATTTGATCATCTGGTACCCTCCCTGGCTACCGCCATCGGCAGCTCAGGTGATCGCCCCGCCGCCCTGGCCGAGCTGATGGGCATCATCCTCAACGATGGTGTGCGCCTACCAGTCGAGCGGTTGGCCTGGCTGCACTTCGCCGCCGACACCCCCTACGAAACCTGGATCGCCCCGGATCCGAAACAGGCTAAACGAGTGATGCCCAGCGAAGTCGCGCAAGCGCTGCGCGAGGCGCTGTCTCAGGTGGTCGAAGTGGGCACGGCACGCCGTCTGGCTGGCACCTTCACGCTGCCCGATGGCACGCCACTCAAGCTCGGCGGCAAGACGGGCACCGGCGATAACCGCATCGAGAAAGTTGGCCGTAATGGGCAAGTGATCACATCAAAGGCCATGAACCGGACCGCAACCTTCGTCTTTTATCTGGGCGATCGCCATTTTGGTACCCTGACCGCCTACGTCGAAGGCGGCAGTGCCGATAACTTCCGTTTCACCTCGGCATTGCCGGTTCAGGTGCTCAAGGGGATGGCTCCCTTGCTGGCGCCCTACCTGACCGGGGATGGGGCCTCCTGTCCACAGCCGAGCCCGGAGCAGTAAACGCAGACTAATTCATCAGCAGGGGCGGCTGCGGCACCTCAGGCGCCCAGGAGAAACCAGATGCGAGAATGGGACAAGATGCTGGCCGGCGAACTCTATGACCCGGCCAACGTCGAATTGAAAGCGGGCCGCGAAACGGCCCGTGCCCTCTTATTTGCACTGCAGCAACTGCCACCGGACGCCAAGGAGCAGCGGCAGCAGTTATGGCGGCGACTGCTCGGCTCGGCCAAGGGCGATCCCGCCATCCATCTGCCGTTTCATTGCGACTATGGCCGCAATATTCATGTCGGCGAGCGTTTCTACGCCAACGCAGGCTGCACCATCTTGGATGTAGCCACCGTCACCATCGGCGATGACGTGCTGCTGGCGCCCGGTGTGCAGCTGATTACCGCGACTCACCCCACGGATTCGGCCACCCGTTTGAGCGGTCTGGAATATGGCAAGCCCATCACCCTCGGGGATAAATGTTGGCTGGGTGCCGGCGTCATCGTCTGCCCCGGCGTCACCATCGGTGAAGGAGCCGTGATCGGTGCCGGCAGCGTCGTCACCCGCGACATTCCCCCCTATTGCGTCGCCGTCGGCAATCCATGCCGGGTCATCCGCAGCACCACGTAATCACTCGGCCAAGGATTTGGCCATGCACAGACTATTTCCCAGCGAGACCTAGGGGCCATAGTTGGCGATCGGCACAAAACCCAACTTGTGATACAGGGCGCTGGCCTCCGGTTGCTGACGGCCGGTTTCCAGCAACAGTTGTTGCACTCCTAGCTCGCGGACCCAGGCAGGGAATCTCCAGTACAGGCGAGCAGCAGAGAAGCGGAAATAACAAGGGGCGGATATCCGCCCCTTGTGGTTTTCTCGGCTGGGAAGCCGCAATCAGTTGAGACCTTGAGCAGCTCGATTACTCGGCGGCCACTTTGGCAACGCCCCCCAGGGGCCGCTGTTGCTTGCCGACGTAGCATTTGTACTGATAGCCAGCCCACAGCAGCATCAGCCAGACAGGAACCAGATAGACAGAGATCTTCTCATCGAGCAGGTAGAGGATCACCAGCATGCCAGCCAAAAACACCAGACAGAGATAGTTGGCCAACGGGAACCAGAACGCCTTGAATGCCGGAACCAGTTGTTGAGCGTTCATCGCATGGCGGAACTTGATATGCGTCAGACTGATCATGGCCCAGTTGATCACCAAGGCTGCCACGACCAGAGCCATCAGCAGTTGGAAGGCCTTGCCGGGGATCAGGTAGTTGATCACCACACAGATGAGAGTCATCAGGCCAGAAAGAGCGATGGCAACCACAGGGACGCCTCGCTTATCGACCTTCATCAAGAATCGTGGCGCATTTCCTTGCTGGGCCAGACCATGCAACATGCGGCTATTGCAATAGACGCAGCTGTTGTAAACCGACAAGGCGGCGGTCAACACCACGACATTCAGAATATTGGCGGTCAGATCGCTACCCAGCGCCGAGAAGATCAGCACAAACGGACTACCACCCTCAGCCAGTTGGTTCCATGGGTAGAGCGCCAGCAAGACAGCCAGGGCGCCCACATAGAAGATCAGGATGCGGTAGATCACCTGGTTGACGGCCCGAGGAATGCTCTTGCGCGGGTCATCCGCTTCAGCGGCAGTAATACCAACCAGCTCCAAGCCACCGAAAGAGAACATGATGATGGCCAATGACATCACCAGACCGCTCCAGCCATTCGGCAGGAAGCCGCCCTTGTCCCACAAGTTGCTGATCGAAGCCTGAGGGCCACCCGTACCACTCAGCAACAGATAGCCACCAAACAGTATCATGCCGATGATGGCAACCACCTTGATGATGGCAAACCAGAACTCCATCTCACCAAAATGTTTCACATTGGAGAGATTGACGGCGTTGATGATGACAAAGAAAAAGGCTGCCGAGACCCAGGTCGGGATCTCCGGCCACCAGTACTGCACATAGAGTCCGACAGCCGTCAGCTCGGCCATACTGACCAGCACATAGAGCACCCAATAGTTCCAACCGGCCAGGAAGCCGGCGAAGCCGCCCCAATACTTGTTGGCAAAGAAACTGAACGAGCCGGATACCGGCTCCTCGGCGACCATCTCACCAAGCTGGCGCATGATCAAAAATGCAATAAATCCACCCAGGGCATACCCGAGCAACACCGCAGGGCCAGCCATCTTGATGGTCTGACCGATACCGAGAAACAGGCCGGTGCCAATGGCACCACCCAGCGCAATAAGCTGGATATGACGATTCTTCAAGCCACGCTTGAGCTCGCCCTCTTGTCTGACTTCCATGGAAACAACGTCCTCTTTAATGTGCAATCATTTGGTCTAATCGTCGCCGTGTTGCCCGAAGGCAACCATCAGATCTCAACGCTCTGCTGCACCAGGTGCAGAGTGCAAAATCACCAAACCATGAATACCGGAAAAACCACCCGATGGCGGCTCATCACAAGGAAGCAGGAATAGTAGCGAACGAGGCATCAGCCTTCGGCCCATGAGGGAAACAATGAAATTAAACCCATGGCCAAAGTGACGTTAGGTCTCTCCTTTAACTGGCTTTGCCGCAGACTAGAATACCGATCGTCGTCGATTATTCCAGCATTCATCGAGAATAAATGGCCATTAGCCAGTCAGACTCACAGAGCCTGGCGCGAAATGGCAGTGCATTACACTAACTAGCCATACCGAATAGTCGATCGCTCACAGCAGTGAGCGGGTCAACCTCAGCATCAGAGGTGCAAATCGCAGGAAATAAACCGAATGGTGGTGATAAAAAAATCCGGCCCCCTCTCAGGCGCCGGATTTTTCAGTGACACATGCAGCAAGCATGCGGCTGTGGACAGCCTCGCACTTAGTGCACGAAGTGGCTCAACAGATAGAACATGCCGCCCGAGATCAGTATGGTCGCAGGCAGAGTCAGCACCCAGGCCAGCACTATGTTCTTGACGGTGCCCGATTGCAAACCAGTCCGGTTAGCCACCATGGTTCCCGCCACTGCGGATGAGAGAACATGAGTCGTCGAGACCGGCATGCCAGTGACACTGGCAATACCGATGGCCGCAGCCGCGGTGATCTGAGCAGCCATGCCTTGGGAGTAAGTCATTCCCTTCTGGCCAATCTTTTCACCGACCGTCAGCACAATACGCTTCCAACCGATCATGGTGCCAACACCCAGGGCCAATGCGACCGCCACTATGACCCAGGTCGGGGCATATTCGGTGGTTGCCGTCAGATCCTTGCGCAGCTTGTTGAGATCATCCCGCTCTTTGGCTGAGATGGACGGCATCTTACTGACCTTCTTCGCCGTGTCATCGATACACAGCAGCAGACGACGCACCTGACGACGCCCTTCAGTGTCCAGCTGGGTATAGCTGGTCACATTTTCCAAACGGGCACTAAGGGTCTGAATGGCAGCAATGGTCTGACGGCTATCGCATTTGAAGATCGGCGGCAGGGTATGGTTGGCCTCTTTACCCAGCAGCATCAGTTCGGAGAGCTCAGCCTGATTGCTCTCGTAGAAGGTCTGCATGTGCAATGCCGCATCACGAGTCCGCGCCACTTGATAAGAGGTGCTGTCCAGATTGACGACAAATTGCCCCGGAACTATGCCGATCAGCACCAGCATGATCATGCCGATCCCTTTTTGGCCATCGTTAGAACCATGAACGAAGCTGACACCCATTGCCGAGGCAATCAGAGTGAATCGAGTCCAGAATGGCGGGTGCTTCTTACCATCCACCAACTGACGCTCTTCCGGGCTCTTATGCATCTTGTTGTCACGCCAGACCCGGCGAGCCAACAACAGCAACAGCCCGGCGATGATGAAACCGACCGTCGGAGAGATAATCAAAGAGAGCATGATATCAATGGCTTTTTGCACATTGATGCCGCTGCTTAGCGGCGTGTCGGTGATGAAAGCATTGGCGGCCCCAACCCCGAGAATTGCACCGATCAAGGTGTGGGAGCTGGACGCTGGTAAGCCCAGATACCAGGTACCCAGGTTCCAGAGGATCGCGGAAGCCAGCAGCGAGAAGACCATGATGAGGCCATGTGCTGAAGCCACATTCAGCAGCAGATCAACCGGCAGCAGGTGAACAATCGCGTACGCGACCCCCAAACCACCGAGCATAACCCCGGCAAAATTGAAGATACCGGACGCCACAACGGCCATATGAGCCGGCATAGCTTTGGTGTAAATGACAGTAGCCACGGCGTTTGCAGTATCATGGAAGCCATTGATGAACTCATAGGCCAGCACAAATACCAACGCAAGGAACAAGCTAATCCCGAGTTCAGGACTCAGGCCAGTAAACATATCTAACATAATTATTGGACGGTTAGAGTCAGAAGTTGACCGCGGCGAATTATGACAGAAAGATCCGCCATAGGTAGACAACATCTGGCTGTTTAGCACAAAAAAAGGCGAAAAAAAAAACTTGATCGCCACCAATCGGAACTTAATACCAGAGGGTTATGGATCTGTTGGCGCGATCATTCCATCTCATCGGCGACTGTTTTTGACTCTTGCTGTTGCAACCAGGCCAGCAACTGCGGCAACGAAAACTCTCGCTCGATGGCAAAGTTAACAAACAGAGCCGAGATGGCCTTCAGTTGTTGTCGCTGAATGCGCCGCAGTGTCTGGGCATCATTCATCAGGCTGGCCGCAGCCATTGCATCGATCTTGTTGCTGCGGATCAAAAACTCGATGTCTTCACGATCGCGTCGGCTATCCAGCCGCACGCGTTCTACCTGCAAAGCCAACTGTAGGCGTAACTGCTGGGGATCGGACAGCTCAAGCTGCGTTCGTAGTTCTCGATTGAGCAGCAGTAGTCGTCGCTGCAACGCCCGATAACGAAGTTGCAAGATATCCGAACCACTACCAAGAACAGTCAGCAGATTGGTTTGCAATTGTCGCTGCAAACGAATCACCTCGGTCATGCTGCGCGCGATGGCGACTAACTCATCGATTCGCTCAGCCTGCTGTTGGTCCATCCTCCCCTTGCAAAGCGCCGCAAAGGTGATGATCTCACCGAATAGCGGCTTCACCGATCGCAGGTAGAGACGCTGTAGATTGGGCAACTCGTCCCCCAGCGCCAACAGCTCCGGGGTCGGATGACTCATCATGATCCGATACGGGATCCCCAACATACCCAGCGCCGTCAGCCGTTGGCACTCATGGAAGAGATGCAATGTCTCACGCACCAGAGCCTGTTCAGCACTCGCCGGGTGGACGGCGACGACACGATCCAGATAACAAGCCTGGATCTGGCGACTTGATGAGCGTTCAGGCAAAAGCCAGCGCATCAGCCGCAACAGATGAACTCGCAGTGGCAGCAACCAGGCAATCGCCAACAGGTTGAAGAGTGTGTGAAACAACGCCAGGCGCAAAGCCAACTCACCGTCACCCAATCCGAAGAGTTGCGCCAAAAAGTCATTGAGATAGAGCAGAGGAACAAAAGCCAACAGACAGAGGATGGCGGTTGTGCTCTTGAATAGCAGATCCAGACAGGCGAGTCGTTGACCTTCCAATGAGGAGTGTACCGCCCCCAATAACACAGGGCTGGTAGCCCCGACATTGATCCCCAGCACCAAAGCCACCGCATGCTCAAAGGGAAGCTGGCTCGCATTCAGGGCAGCCAGACACAATAAAAGCGAGGCATGACTCGACTGCATCACCATGGTCAGCAGTACACCGACCAGGGCATAGAGCAGTATTCCTCCCCACCCCGGCTGTGCATACTGGCTCAAATCGACCAGCGCAGAGAGCAACAAGAAACCATTCTTGATGTAATCGATGCCCAGAAACAGGAAGCCAACGCCAGCGATGACCATGCCCAGCCCGCGAGATCCCCATCGAGGCATGGAGATCAACAACATGCCGACGACCAGCATCGGCAAGGCATAGTCTGAAATTCCGACTTTAAGCCCAACCGTGGCCATCAACCACCCTCCCGAGGTGGTTCCCAAGCTGGCCCCTGCCATGATGGCTATGCTGGCGAGAAAATCGACCATCCCAACCGAGAGAAACGACAGTAACAGAAGGGCCACCAGGGCACTCGATTGCGTCAGGAGTGTTGCCAACAGACCAATGGCAAAGGATCTCGGTTGGCTTGAGGTCAATTGGCGCAGGCCTCGACGCCACTGGCCCGAGACCAGCTGGCCAAATCCCTGCTCCAGGAAAAACATGCCAAACAAGAAGATGGCTATCCCGGCAGCCACCTGCTTAAGACTGGCATCCTGCTCCAGTAGCCACAACAGTAGGCAGATAACCCCACCCAGCAGGATCGGTGCAATAGGCCCCATGCGGCGACGCAAAAAGGAAAACGGACTCGCCCGCCACAATCGGCCATTCGGTCCAAATAACGGCTGAGAATCCATAGCCAACCCCGCATCACGTCAGCAGTGTCGAGTGCTCACTGCCGCTGTTCGCCACACCTATCTTCACCATAGTGCATATGCATGTGGAGGGGACGCAGACGCTCAGGTTTCGTGGCGTCTGTCATCAGAATATCCGAGAGCTGACACAGAGTTGTCATCGAATCTGCCTAGCATGGCCGCGATTTCAATGACAGCTGGAGACTATCCATGATTAAGATGTTCCGATGGTTCTACCCCAGGCAGATTGCCCGTTACGTCAAGACATTCCACCACGGGGTATTTTTTATCGCGGAGCAGGGACCATTTCGTTTCGAACATGGCACCGTCTGTTATGAGGGACATCAGGGGAATGCCCTGCGCACACTAGCCGAGATCAATCGTCAAGTTCGCGATCTGCACCAGTTTCGCCCCTGAAGCTTGCCACGGGAGCAAAACCCGATGCATTGAGTTAATTGCGTGGGCCATCCTCAATCTTTTGGATCACCCCATTCTGCAGCGTCACGATTTGCATGAAGTAGCCCTTGCCCATATCGAAGGTCCAGCGCTCACCGGCACTGACCTGAGTTAGTTCACCATCACGACTCAATGCCGAGGCAGTCAGGGGCTCAACCAGCAGTGGTTTGCCACACTTGAGCAAGAGCTCGGCACTAGTATCACCAACCGTCAACACAGAGTTGTGACAACGCAGAACAGCCGCGTGTGCGGAGAGAGAAAACACTGCCAAAACGGTCAACCAGACTCTTGGCTGCATAATCCGACGCACTAGTCTCATCATCCTATTCCTTATCCAGACAGACCTATCGTCTGTGCCACTCACAGTGCCAGAGATGGATTTGATTCGCCAGCCGTCAGCTAGCTCCCGACACACAAATATTCGAGTTTTCCCCTCATCGAGCGACGGGCCCCGCCGATACATAGGCTATGAAACAGCAAGCCCAGAGCCATAAGACAGATTACGGGGTGGAATATGACTATCGAACAACTCAAAAATCACCTGAATGCCACCTGTCATCTGATCGGTGCCAGTTTTACTCTGGATGAGGCCGAGGGCGAGTTCAGAGCCTGTATCATTCACGGCTCCACCTGGTGGAACCTGGTTCAATCCGTGAGTGATGATGGTTGGCTCTGGGAGCAACAGCTCAACGATTTACAGCATCGTCTGTTACATTGAATCTTCGGACACCCGATCAGATCTGTCGCAACTCCTCAGAGCTCATGAGAAACCCGACAGCGTAGCTGCAGCCCCTGAGTTTGGATTAGACTAGTTCGGTGTTAAACGAGTTCTTCTCGGGCTTCAATGTTACAAGGACAATAATAATGAAAATGCCTCATGAAAGACCCAGCGCCCATGGCCCTCGAGAGCCTAACCCTGGAATATCAGTCAGCTCCGCCGGCGGCTCGACCACGGTGCATGTTGGACGCTCATATCGGCTGGAGGCTGCCTTATTGGCTGGGGCTCTGGTCATTGCCGCCTTGCTAACCAGTCTGGCACCGCTAAGTGCTTGGCTACAAAACAACAATACGCTGCCACTCCACGATGGCGCCGTCCGCCTGGGAACCGTCTATTCAGAACGACTCACCAGCCGCCTGGTGGTCAGCCGGGTCATCGACAATACCGAACTGCTCCGGGTTGAAGCCGATCCGGAGCATCTCTATCCCCTCGCCGTCGAGCAGGTTCTACACAGTATCCGCCAGATCAATGATCAGGCCAAAGCCGCTCAAGGCGACAAATTCACCCCGGTTCTCTATGAATCAGCAATGTGGAATGATGATATCCGCATCCATCAGGAGACCTACATTGACTATGAAAGTGAATTTCATCACCCCTATCGGTTTACCATGGACAGCAGCGATCGCATCATCAAGAAAGACAAGGCAGCCATTAAACCACTGCTCGAGAGCATTCAGTTCTACGGGAAGAACCAACTAATCCGTTATCGAAGCCAGTACAGCTTTATTCGCCCCCGTGACGGTTCGGCCTGAGAAACGGCAAGTGCTCCGGATACGCCGAATAAAAAAGCGCCGATAGGCGCTTTTTTATTTTGATTAGCAACTGGCTTCAACGTAGACAGTTGGATACCACCACGATCCCCTGCTCTGTCACCGTATACCCGGCGTTTCGATCGGCATCATGGTCGTAACCAATGACCGAACCGTCGGCGATTTCAACGCCCTCATCGATGATGGCTCGTTTGATCTTCGAGTTACGCCCAATTTTGGCACCATGCAACAGGATGGAATCCTCAACCAGACTGTAGCTGTTGATCCGGCACTGAGGCCCGAGAATGGAGCGACGAACCGTACCACCACTGATAACACAACCACCACAGATATAGGAGTCCAGGCTCTGGCCGCGACGATCATCATCATCAAACACCGTCTTGGCCGGTGGCTGGTTGCTCGGCTTGGTCATGATGGGCCACTTGTCGTTATACAAGTTCAATTGCGGTGAAACGGCAATCAGATCCATGTTGGCTTCATAATAGGAGTCCAGAGTACCGACATCCTTCCAGTAGCCCTTCTCCTCCGGTGTCATCTCCGGAATGACATTGTCATTGAAGTTGTAGGCAAAAACCCGATCACCGGCCGCCAGCATCATAGGGATAACATGCTTGCCAAAGTCGAGGTCGGAATAGAGTTTCATGCCATCCTTGATGACGGCGATCAGCTTCTTTCGTGAAAAAATATAATTTCCCATCGAAGCAAAGCACATGTCGGATCCAGGGATCTTTTTCGGCTCCTCAGGTTTTTCGACAAAAGTAAGGACCTTGCCATGCCGATCGACCTCAAACACGCCAAAACGGCGGGCTTCAGCCTGAGCAACCTCAAGCGCCGCAATCGTGATGTCTGCTCGGCTCATACCATGGAACTCAATCATCTGACGGATATCCATCTTGTAGATATGGTCACCGCCAAAGACAGCAACAAAATCTGCATCCGAGTCTTCAATGAAGCGGAGATAGTGACCGATGGCATCCGCAGTCCCCTTGAACCACTGTTCGCCGTCACTGTTAGTCTCCGGTGAAATCGCTTCAAAGTGTTCATCCCAGCCAGTCCATTTATCCCAGGAGTCGCGGATATGTTTGTTCAGCAAATAAGATTTGTACTGGGTCAGGATGTAGACATTCTTGATATTCGAGTTGAAAAAATTACTCAGAACAAAATCGATGATTTTGTATTTGCCGCCAAATGCGACACCCGGCTTTGGACGAGATAGCGTCAGTGGGCTGAGTCGCTCCCCCTTGCCGCCCGCCAATACCATGGCGATGGTCTTACAGGATGCGGTTTTTAAACATGACATGTGAGGCTCCCTAAAAATAAAAATTCGGTACACTGGGAAATAGGCAAAAAACTCTAAAATAAAACAGCTGAAATCGTTATCAAGCTTGTTTGAGTCTACATCTGTTTGATGTCGCTTCTGCTAGCTAGATCGTGTTTTTTTATTTATAGATTTTTAGTTGCACTTTGTTACAGCGACAGGAATGTATTTCGAGGGGGGAAAACAATACGGCGACACAAGGGTCGCCGTATATGGATCAGAAACAAGAAGAGTGCTTAGTTAGCAACTTCCTCGGTCAATGTGACGGTCGTCTCTTCGCTATTGAAATCAGCCTCCATCTGGGCAAACGCACGTTGAATCGACGCAGAGGGCTGCTTACCCAACAGGCTGACCACAACGATAGTCGCCGACGCCAGAATAAATCCTGGCACCATTTCATAAAGACCGAACCAGGCTCCATTACGCCAGATGATCACCGTCAAAGCACCCACCAGCATACCGAACAGGGCGCCATTGCGGGTCATGCGCGGCCACAACAAAGAGAAGAGAACGACGGGGCCAAATGCGGCACCGAAGCCAGCCCAAGCATAACCAACCAACCCCAGCACCTGGCTTTGTGGATTTTGCGCGATAAACAGGGCGATGAGCGCAACGAGCAACACCATCAGACGCCCACACCAGACCAGCTCTTTTTGCGAAGCGGCTGGGCGTAAAAACGCCTTATAGAAGTCTTCGGTCAGGGCCGAGGCGGAAACCAGCAACTGACAGGAAAGAGTACTCATGATGGCCGCCAGGATCGCGGACAGCAGCACACCGGCCACCCATGGATTAAACAACACCTGGGCCAGGGTGATAAAGATACGCTCCTGATTCTCGGCAACCGGTGCCGCCTGCTCCGGATGGGCAGCAAAATAGGCGATACCAAAGAAACCAACGGCAACTGCCCCACCGAGGCAGAGGATCATCCACGTCATACCGATACGACGCGCATTGGGGATTGCCTTCACCGAGCTGGCGGCCATGAAACGAGCCAGGATATGCGGCTGCCCCATGTAACCCAATCCCCAGGCCATCAGCGACAAAATTCCAATCCCGGTGGTACCACTGAACATGTTGCTGTAGTTGATGTTGATGCCTTCGATCACAGCCAGCGTCTCATCGAAGCTACCCAGCTTCAGCATGACGATGACCGGCGTCAGCAGTAAGGCGAAGATCATCAGAGTCGCCTGCACGGTATCGGTCCAGCTAACCGCCAGGAAGCCACCGACGAAGACGTATAGGATGGTGGCAGCCGCACCAGCCCACAGTGCCGTATCGTAGCTCAAACCAAAGGTCTGCTCGAACAGACGGGCGCCAGCCACCATGCCAGAAGCACAATAGATGGTAAAAAAGGTCAGGATGATTACCGCAGAAAAAAGACGCAACAGACGGCTCTTGTCTTCGAAACGGTGGGTGAAAAAATCCGGGAGGGTTAACGCATTGTGGCTGATTTCGGTATAGACCCGA